>JAAVFI010000051.1 GCA_014800815.1 Bacteroidales bacterium
GGCACGAATTTCAACATTCTCTACGCTCACGACCTCAACTGCAAGAAAGCACAGGAACTCTTCAGGTATGCGCATCCTGTCTTTCTCGACCTGCCATGCTACATCATCATCTACCACAGCTGCGCGGGCACTCGCAATCCCGACTTCCCGCCCTGTGTAGAGCGTGACATATCTCTCAGCGCATACCGTGCTTATCGTCGAAAGGCTATGGAAGACCTGCCTGCGAAGGCCGCTCCCATGACCACCGTTTTCCTCATCCCCGTATCTTCGCCGCCTAAGCCGCCACCCGAGGTCAGAGGTTCGGGCCCCACTATGGATGGCCTGGACTTCTACACCTTGGCGGCAGCTGCCCCGCACCCGATGAGCCTCATGGCTCACACCTCGCAGCGAAGAGGAAATTGACGTATTGTAAAAGACCGAAGATTCAGAGCTGGGTTCATCCCTCCCCGCATCATCTCGCATGAATTTTTAAGTCGTTAAATTTGGTGGTTTGGCGCGAAGTCACTAAATTTGTAGGTTGATAGCGGACTATGTCCGCACCTCAGATGTATAAAATTAATATCGCCATACAACATGAAATTTAACGTCTCGAGCAAGGCGCTCTACAATGCGGCATCGGCCGTAAGTAAGGTTATTAACTCTAAGAATGCCCTCTCTATCCTTGACAACTTTCTGGTCCGTCTCGAGGGTAACATCCTCACAATCACAGGCTCCGATATGGAGAATGCCCTCACTGCACGTCTTGAGGTGACCGGCACGAGCGGCGAAGGCAGCTTCTGCATTGCAGCCCGTCGTTTCGTAGAGTTGCTCAAAGAGCTCCCCGACCAGGGCGTGAAAGTGAACATCGACGAGGAATCGCTCGAAGTTCAGCTCTCCTACGCTTCGGGACACTATTCGTTCGGCGCTCTCCAGGGTGACCAGTATCCTCAGTTCCAGGCTGATGCTTCAGGCGAAACCATTCAGTTCAGCATCGCCACAGAGCAGATGCTCACCGGCCTCGACAACACCATGTTTGCCGTAAGTACCGATGAATATCGCCAGATAATGCAGGGCGTCAACATCGACATCGCTCCCGACAGCATCACTTTCGTGGCTACCGATACCCGCAAACTCGTGCGCTATATCGACCGCCGCACTGCTCCCGGCGTGACAGGTCACTGCATCCTTCCCTCGAAGCCCTCGAACGTTATCAAGAATGTCTTCGCCAAGGAAGAGACTCTCAACATTACCATGAATTCACGCAATGCCGTGATTGAGAGCGACCGTTTCACATTCCAGTGCACCTTCCTCAACGGCAACTATCCCGACTACAACCGAGTAATTCCCCGCGATAACAATAAGGTGCTGACCGTCGACCGCGTATCGCTGCTCAACGCCGTTCGCCGTGTGGGTATCTTCGTGGAAGTCGACGGCGGCCTTGAGAAATTCCGCATCACTCCCGACAGCATCCTCATCAAGAGCAACGACCCGAGCCTCTGCACAAGCGCTCGCGAGCAGGTACCTTGCTCGTTTACAGGTTCGGAACTCACTATCGGTTTCAGCGCCAACTACCTCATGGAAATCCTTACCACTCTCAAGGGTTCGGACGTGATTGTAAACCTTGGCGACGCAGGCCGTCCCGGTGTATTCTGCCCCGGCGAGCAGACCGAGAACACCGACCTGGTGATGCTCCTCATGCCTATGACTGTAGGCGACTTCTAATCTGTTGGATTCCTTATTCTGATGAAACTCAAACTCACCCGACCCATAGTATTCTTCGACCTCGAAACCACGGGAACGAATGTGAATACCGACCGCATAGTCGAGATTTCGCTCGTAAAACTCTTTCCCGACGGCGAAGTCAAGTCGAAGACTCGCCGCATCAACCCGGAGATGCCTATCCCTGCCGAAGCTACTGCCGTACACCATATTACCGACGAAGATGTTGCAGGCGAACCTACTTTCCGCCAGGTTGCCGCATCGCTCGCGCAGTTGATTTCGGGCTGCGATATCGCAGGCTTCAACAGCAACCGCTTCGATATTCCGCTCCTCGATCAGGAATTTGAGCGCGCGGGTATCGACTTCGATTTCTCCCGTGCACGGTTTATCGACGTGCAGACTATCTTCCACAAGAAGGAGCCCCGCACGCTTGTGGCTGCTTATAAATATTATTGCGGTAAAGACCTTACTGAAGCTCACAGCGCTCTTGCCGACACCACTGCGACTATGGAGGTACTCCTTGCACAGCTCGAACGCTACGACGACCTACCCACCGACGTGCCCGCACTCTCCGAATATGCTACAAACAGCAGAAATGTCGACCTCATGGGCCGTCTCGTGTACGACGATCAGGGTAGGGAAGTGGTCAACTTCGGCAAGCACAAGGGCCGTCTGGCCGAAGATGTCTTCAAGACCGATCCCGGCTACTACAGTTGGATTATGGGTGGCGATTTCTCCAACAATACCAAGAAGGCTTTTACCCGCATTAAGCTCCGCATGAAGAAATGAACAATCTCAAAGGCAAGCATATAATTCTCGGGATAAGCGGCGGCATAGCTGCTTATAAGAGTGTTACGCTTTTGCGCCTGCTCGTAAAAGCCGGTGCCGAAGTGCAGGTGGTGATTACTCCCAACGGTAAGGAGTTTATCACTCCCGTTACGCTCTCGTCGCTTTCGGGCAATCCGGTCATCAGCGATTTTTTCACCGCCAACACCGGCGAGTGGCACTCGCATGTGTCGCTCGGCATCTGGGCCGATGCGATGATTGTGGCGCCCGCTACGGCCTCCACCCTCGCCAAAATGGCGAACGGTGTGGCCGATAATATGCTTGTAACCACCTATCTTTCGTCGCGTTGCCCCGTGTTTGTGGCTCCGGCTATGGACCTCGACATGATGGCTCATCCGACCACTACCCGCAATCTTGCCACTCTTCGCGCCGACGGTGTGCGAATCATCGAACCGGCTGCAGGCGAGCTTGCAAGTCATCTTGTGGGTCGCGGACGCATGGAAGAGCCCGAGAACATTGCCGCCGTCCTCAATGACTTTTTCGGAGAAGGACGTCCTTTGGCAGGCCGCAAGGTGCTCGTCACCGCCGGCCCCACATATGAGCGCATCGACCCTGTACGCTTTATCGGCAATTTCTCGACGGGAAAAATGGGTTATGCCATTGCTGCCGAAGCCGCGAAGCAGGGTGCCGAAGTGGTGCTCGTGAGCGGACCCACGGCTCTCGCCGACCCCGAAGGCGTGACCACAATCCGCATTGAGAGCGCACGGCAGATGCTCGACGAGGTACTCGCTCACTTCGCCGATAGCGATATTGCCGTGATGTGCGCGGCCGTCGCCGACTATGCTCCTGCAAACTATGTCGACCGCAAGATAAAGCGCGAGCACGACGATGTGGACTCTATCGCCCTCGTCAAGAATCCCGATATCGCCGCTTCTGTAGGCAAGGAGAAGAAACCCGGCCAGATTCTGGTAGGCTTCGCTCTTGAGACTGACAATGCCGAGGCTCACGCCCGCGAAAAACTCGCCCGCAAAAATCTCGACATGATAGTGGTGAACTCTCTCGCTGACGCCGGCGCGGGCTTCGGTACCGATACTAATAAGGTGACTGTAATCTCACGCGACAAAACCGAAGACTTCGCTCTCAAAGACAAACGAGAGGTGGCGAAGGATATTATTGACTGCATAATCAGATATTTATGAAGCATACTCTCTCCGCAATACTTCTACTTATATCTTCGGCTCTTGCTCTCCCTACGGCGGCGCAGGAGCTGAATTGCACTGTCACGGTCAATGCCGATCAGGTGGAGGGTACCAACAAACAGGTATTCGAAACCTTGCAGCAGGCGATGAACGACTACATGAATACTACGACGTTTACCAACGCTCAGTTTGCTGCAAATGAGAAGATTGAGTGCCGTCTGTTCTTCACAATATCCGAGTACTCGGACGACACATTCAAGGGCGACCTCCAGATACAGTCGTTGCGCCCCGTTTACAATAGCTCGTACACCACGACTCTTATAAACTTCCGCGACGCCAAAATGGAATTCACCTATCGTGAGAACGAGCCCCTGGTATTCACGGTCAACAACTTCGAGAGCCAGCTCACAGCTATTCTTAATTTCTACGCCTATCTCATTCTCGCCGTCGACTTTGATTCGTTCTCTCCCCGCGGCGGCGACCCCTGGTTCGAGCGCCTTAGCATGATTGTGCAGCAGGCACAGTCGTCGGGCGAAACGGGTTGGAAGGCTTTCGAGGATACGAAAAACCGCTCGGCGGTACTTTCTACATACACCGACCCTGCCACTCAAGGCATTCGCGACATGAACTATAAGTATCACCGTCAGGGACTTGACAACATGTCGGTATCGGTAGATAAGGGTAGGGCAGCGGTGACGGAATCTCTCGCCGAGATTGAAAAAGTATATAAAGTTGCGCCGATGTCGGTAGCGCTCTCAATGTTCAAGGATGCCAAGTTCGACGAACTCGTCAACATCTACTCTAAGGCTCCGCAGGAAGAGCGCGAGAAAGTATATCGGATGCTCGAACCTATTTATCCTGCAGAGCAGCAGCGCCTTGAACAAATAAAGAAAGGAGCCGAACAGCGATGATACGATCACTTCATATTGCCAACTATGCCCTTATCAGCGAGCTTGATATCGAGTTTGCCAAGGGTTTCAATATCATTACAGGTGAGACAGGTGCCGGTAAATCCATTATTCTGGGAGCGCTCTCGCTTCTCCTGGGCGGACGTGCCGACACTAAGGCCGTGCGCGACCTCTCGCGTAAGTCGGTGATTGAGGCATGGTTTGATATCTCCGATGCCCCCGGCGTGGCCGAACTCCTCGCATACTACGAACTCGCCGACGCCTCCTCTGAGTGTATCCTCCGCCGCGAGATAGCTCCGGGTGGTCGCTCACGTGCGTTTATCAACGATACTCCCGTTACTCTCCCCGTGCTTCGTGAGATTGCCGAAAAACTCGTCGATATCCACTCGCAGCACCAGAACCTTCTGCTCGCATCACCTGAATATCAGCTGAATATCATTGATAATCTTGCTGGTACCCGCGAACTCCTCGACGAGTACCACAAGGCTTTCGCGGCCTATCGAGTGACGCTTAAGCAATATACGGAGACTCGCGAACTGATACGCCGAAACCGCGATGATGCTGAATTCCTGCAATTTCAATACAACCAGCTCGCCGAACTGAATCTCGTGGCCGGCGAACATGCCGCCCTCGAGAGCGAGCGTGATATCCTTGCCAATGTCGGCGAAATCAAGTCGACACTCGGCCAGGCTCTCGACCCGCTTATCAACGACCCCGGCAATGCCCTCACGGCCATGCGTCAGGCTGTAGATGCCCTTGAGGAGCTTTCGGCTACTCTCGGACAGACTTCCGGAGCCACCGACTTCCACGCTCTGGCAGAGCGCCTTGAGTCGGCAAGAATCGAAGTTTCTGATATCGTGGACACCCTCACGGATGTCGACGTATCGCTTGCCGCCGACCCCGTGCGTCTGCAGGAAATCGAGGACCGACTGAGCACGCTTTATTCGCTCGAACTCAAGCATCACGTAGACAGTTCGGACGAACTTATTGCCCTCAGAGACAAGCTCAAATCGCAGATAGACGCGCTCGACGACAGTGACAATGTACTCTCCATACTCGAGCGTGCGGCTAAAAAGGCAAAGAAAATCGCTATAAACCTCGCTGCCGCAATTTCCGAAAAACGTACGGCAGCGGCCGCCGAGTTTGCCGACGAACTGCGTCGCACGGCGTCGCCCCTCGGCATGTCGAACCTCAGATGCGAAATTTCTCTCACCCGCGGAAAACTCGGTCAGGACGGCTTCGACCAGGTGCAATTCCTCTTCGCCTTCAACAAAAATCAGGCTCTCATGCCCGTAGGCAATACCGCCTCGGGCGGCGAAATCTCTCGCCTGATGCTCGCTATCAAGACCATTGTGGCACGACACATGTGTCTGCCCTCGATAATTTTCGATGAGGTCGACACGGGTGTCTCGGGCGATATTGCCGCGCGCATGGCAGAGATGATGGCTTCGATAAGCCGCAACATTCAGGTGATAACAATCACCCACCTCCCGGGCGTGGCCGCTGCCGGCACCACCCACTTCAAAGTGTACAAGGAAGACGATGAGACCGCTACGAATACTCGCATAACACGTCTTGATGAGGAGCGCCGCATCGAAGAACTTGCCCTGATGATCAGCGGTAAGCCCCACGACGAGGCTGCCCGTGCCAATGCCCGCGCCCTCCTCGAGGCCGCACCACGATTTTGAAACTATTATATCCTTGAATTATGGATGCTAACGACTATATCTTCGGTATTCACTCGGCCATTGAGGCAATAGAGTCGGGTAGGACTATCGACAAACTTTTTATCAAAAAAGACCTTAACGGCGAACTCGCCGCACGTCTCTGCAAGCTCGCCCGCGAGCACGAGATTCCCGTGCAGCGCGTACCGGTTGAGCGTCTCAACAAGTTCACACGCAAAAATCACCAGGGCGTTGTGGCTCAGATAGCTGCTGTGGCTTATCACAAGCTCTCGCAGATTGTGCCCACACTCTTTGAGGACGGCGTGCTGCCTTTTATCCTCGTGCTCGACGGTCTCACCGACGTGAGAAACTTCGGCGCTATTGCCCGTACTGCCGAATGTTGCGGCGTGAATGCCATTGTCATTCCATCGCGTGGCAGTGTTAGCGTAGGTGCCGACGCCGTCAAGACTTCGGCGGGGGCCCTCCTGCACATCCCCGTTTGCCGCGAGAACAATCTCCTGCAGGCCGTGAAATATCTCCGTGAGAGCGGCTACCAGATAGTATGCGCTACCGAAAAATCGTCGGAGAACTATACGCTTGCCGACTATACCACTCCCGTGGCTATCGTAATGGGTGCGGAAGATGTGGGCATTTCCCCCGAAATTCTGCGCGAGGCCGACACCCGTTCGGCAATCCCGATGTTCGGCCATATAGGTTCGCTTAATGTAAGTGTTGCTGCAGGTGTTATGATGTACGAAGTTGTACGTCAGCGCCTTGAGGGCAATCTTGAAGTGATATGATTTAATCCCGTAAACTATGGAGAAACTTGGATTTCAGCTTGCAGGCAGCATCGACGGAGGCTTCGGTAAAATCATCGAGGCCAACTGGCAGGGCGACCCTTTGCAGTACGAAGAACCGTCCGCAAAGTGTCGAGACAACTGTTTCTATACCGTTTCTCTCGGGAGTGATTATATCACGTATTCCATTGTCCTTAACCGATTTACCGCGCCCGACGGCGCTGCCGGTGTCCTTAAACTGGCCTTGCGCATATCATCAAAGAGCATGGTGATAGGCGCCAATGGTGCAGAAGCCAATGTAACAGCCGTTCTCGATGAACTATTTAAAGTATTGGTTGAGAACTATCTTGAAGGCGACGGTAACGGATATCGCTACGCCGCTAATCTCTCTCCCCACGATTTTAAACTGAATCCGTTCTCCACTGTTTTCGGCAACTTCCGCAGCTCACCTCGCTGGGGCAAATCGGTGGTGATGAAGGGGAACCCCAAGTCGCAGCAGCTCTATGTGCAGGCCGACTCTGCTACTGCAGGCCGCTATCTCCGCCAACTTCCTCTGTGTGCGCGGGTAGAACCTGCCGGGCGGGTCAATCTCGGCGACTTTGAGCCTGCTGTGCCTGTGCTTGTGCTGTCGCAGGCCGAACTTGATGCCAAACCGACTATTCAGGTCAAAGTAGCGTGTGCCGACGGCGCAATTTCCGTCAAGCCCGACCTGACCATGCCTCTCGTGCTCGATTCCGACAATTTCGGGTACAGTCCTGACGCCTTCGAGAGAGTAGAGTTCACGCTTTCGCGTCAGAAAGTATTCGAAGCTCTCCTCAACAAAAATGTATATCTTACTCCTAAAGGGGTGTCGGTGAGCCTCAAACCGTCGGTAGGAACCGTGGTCGTGCAGTTCACACCGAATCCGCTTGTCAAGGTATTCAATATCAGATTTGAAAACAAGCTCGAAGGCGATACCGACAAATCGCTCTATCCGGCCCTTGTCTTCATAAATCAAGATAAGGAATTCCGTCTCGCAAAGGGAATACTGAGTTTCGAAGGCTCCAATATCCTCAAGTTCGAGAAGCGCGCCACCCAACCGGATTTTGCCGAACTATTCCGTTTCGAGCACGACGAGCCGCGTTACGAAATTGTCTCGGCCACTCTCAACGGCGATCGTATCGCTATCCGCCTTCGCCCGCAGGTAGATAAAAGTCTGATTGAGGAAGATGTCGCAGCACCCGCGCCGAAAGTACGGAAGGCAGCACCGGCAGTCGTTCCCCGTCCCACGGTGAAACTCACTCTGAAATTGCCGCTGACATATCGTAAGAATCTCAAGAACATAAGTTTTACCGTTCTGCGCACCGTTCGCTGCAAGGAGTACTCTATACGATATTTTGACGTGCCCGTTCGCAGAATTGAAGATTCATATTGCGCCTCCGTCGATATCGCCCAGATGCGCGATGCCGAGCCGGTGGTACTCGTAGGCACCCCCGTCAAGTACAAGATTCACGCCCGCAGCGTCGATGCGTCAGGCGTGGCTGAATACGTCGCCGAAGCCGACAAATCGTCGCGTCGCGGTGCCATGAGCCGTTTCGCCGACCTTTTCAGATTTAAGGAAAGCGACGGCCTGAGCAACGCCGCCTACTTCGGTCGTGGCTTCCTGCTTTTCTTATCGGCACTGATACTCTTTATAGGAGGAGTGGTGTTTGGCATAGCCTTCAGCGATAGAATTTTTGCATATCTCGGAGGTGTGCTCTGACCCTTAATAATAATTGAAAGCAACTGATGATTTCGATTAATAATCTCTCGGTAGAATTCAGCTCTAAGCAGCTGTTCGACAATATAAATTATGTAATTAACCCCAAGGACAAGATTGCTCTTGTGGGTAAGAATGGTGCCGGCAAGAGTACCATGCTCAAGATTATAGCAGGGCTCCAGAAGCCGAGTGGCGGCTCGGTAGCCGTTCCGCCCGGCGTAACGGTTGGCTATCTCCCTCAGCAGATGGTTCTCGCCGACTCCACTACGGTAATCGACGAGGTGCGCAAGGTCTTTTCGTTTGTTGACGAGATGAATGCCCGCCTCGACCGCCTCAATGCCGAACTCGCCGAGCGAACCGACTACGACTCCGAGAGTTATCACCAGCTCATAGAGAAAGTATCGTCGCTCACCGAACATATGGCAATGGTCACCGGCGATAATTTCGAGGCTGACATCGAGCGCACGCTTATCGGTCTCGGCTTCGTCCGCAGCGATTTCTCGCGTCCTACATCGGAGTTCAGCGGCGGCTGGCGTATGCGTATCGAGCTTGCCAAGATTCTTTTGCAGCGACCCGACGTACTGCTGCTTGACGAACCTACCAACCACCTCGACATCGAGTCGATTCAGTGGTTGGAAAACTTACTGATAACCAAAGCCAAAGCCGTGGTGCTCGTGAGCCACGACCGTGCTTTCATCGACAATATCACCACCCGCACTATTGAGATTTCTTGCGGCAAAATCTACGATTATGCCGTGAATTACAGCAAGTTCGTCCAACTCCGTGCCGAGCGTATCGAGCAACAGATGCGAGCCTATCGCAACCAGCAGAAGCAGATTGCCGATACCGAGGACTTTATCGAACGTTTCCGCTACAAGGCCACGAAGTCGGTGCAGGTGCAGAGCCGCATCAAGCAGCTTGCAAAAATCGAGCGCATAGAGGTCGACGAGGTTGACACTTCTCATCTAAGCCTCAAATTCCCGCCGGCACCCCGTTCGGGCGACTTCCCCCTCATCGTGGACGAACTCGGCAAAGCCTATGGCGATCATCAGGTGTTCGACCACGCCACTTTCACGCTGCGCCGCGGCGACAAAGTGGCCTTCGTCGGCAAGAACGGCGAGGGTAAGTCCACTCTCGTGAAGTGTATTATGGGCGAGATTCCCTACACCGGTTCGCTGCGTGTGGGTCATAATGTGAAGATAGGCTACTTCGCTCAGAATCAGGCACAGTTGCTCGATGGCGAACTCACTGTTTTCGATACTATCGACCGCGTTGCCGTGGGCGATATCCGCACGAAGATTCGCGATATCCTCGGTGCATTTATGTTTGGCGGCGAGGCTTCCGACAAAAAGGTCAAGGTGCTCTCGGGTGGCGAGAAGACTCGTCTGGCAATGATAAAGCTGCTCCTCGAGCCGGTCAACCTTCTTATCCTCGACGAACCTACCAACCACCTCGATATGAAGACCAAGGATATCCTCAAGCAGGCTATCAAGGACTTCGACGGCACGGTGATAGTGGTGAGCCACGACCGCGAGTTCCTCGACGGACTCGTAAGCAAGGTGTACGAATTCGGCGGCGGTCAGGTTAAGGAATGCCTCGGCGGCATCTATGAATTCCTCGAGAAGAAACGCCTCTCATCGCTCTCCGAACTCGAACGGGCAAACCCCGTGAAAGTTGCAGCAGCCCCTGCCGAAAAGAAAAATGCGCCGGCAGATGAACTCAAAGCACCCACTCCTGCCAAACTCTCGTACGCCGAGCAGAAAGAGCGCGAGAAGATGCTCCGCAAGGCTGCCAAGAAGGTAGAGGAGGCCGAGGCCGCAGTTGCCGCAGGCGAAGAGGCTCTCAAGAAAATCGAAGAACGCATTGCAGCCGGCGACGTCGCTCAGGAAGTTTTCACCGAGCATGCCGAAGCAAACAAAGCTCTCGAAAATGCCATGAGTATGTGGGAACTCGCGCAGATCGAGCTCGACGAACTCAAGGAGAAATACGGAAAAGAATAATTTATTTCAATCATTATTATATAAAGTAATTTTCAGACTTACTTATGAGAAAAGTCAACAACATCATTATGTTGGCGGCTGTTGTAGCTGCAGGTTCATTCTCGGCCTGCAATACAAAGCCTGCCCTCAAGGGTATCGACACCGCCAACCTCGACACTACCGTGTCGCCCAAGGCCGACTTCTACGACTATGCGTGCGGCGGCTGGATGAAAGCTAATCCTCTGAAGCCCGAATATTCGCGCTACGGCACATTCGACGCTCTCGGAGAAAACAATCGTGAGCAGGTGCGCGAACTCGTTCTCGGTCTCAACCGCGACGCTGCAAAGGGTACCAACGAACAGAAAATCGCCGACCTCTACGATATGGCTATGGACAGCGTCCGTCTTAACAACGACGGTATTGCCCCTGCCGTGGCCGACCTTGTAACTATCTCCGAAACTCCCCGCGAAGGCATCGTCAACCTTATGGCAACAATGCCGGGTATCGACGTTTTCTTCGGTACAGGTGTTGATGCCGACCTCAAGAACAGCTCTATGAATACCATGTACTGGGGTCAGGGCGGTCTTGGACTCGGCGACCGCGACTACTACACCGACGATTCTGAGCGTTCGCAGAACATCCGCAAGGCTTATATCACCTACCTCCGCACTATCGCAGGCCTCGCAGGCTACAGCAACGAAGAAGCTGCCCGCATCGCCGACAATACTCTCGCTCTCGAAACTTCTCTCGCTCAGAAGCAGCTCACACGCACCGAGCAGCGCCAGACTGAGAAACTCTACAATCCTTTCTCTGTAGCCGAACTCGTAAGCAAATATCCCGCCCTCAAGCTCGACAACTACTTCAAGGCTCAGAATCTTGACGTAGACACCGTAATCGTTGAAAGCCCCGCTTACTACGAATTCGTAGCCAACACCCTCGGCAAAACCGACGAGCAGGTGCTCCGCGACTACATGATTTCTTCTTACCTCTCTTCTGCCGCTCCCTACCTCAGCGACGACTTCAACGACGCTCGCTTCGAGCTCCGCAAGGTGATGACAGGTGTAGAAGAGCAGCAGCCCCGTTGGAAACGCGCTCTCAGCGTGCCCAACAGCATCCTCGGCGAAGCTCTCGGCGAACTTTACGTAGCCAAGTACTTCCCCGAATCTTCTAAGGAACGCATGGAGACTCTCGTAGCTAACCTCCAGATTGCTCTTGGTCAGCACATCGAAAACCTTACATGGATGAGCGATACCACCAAAGCTAAGGCTCTCGAAAAACTCAACGCATTCAACGTGAAAATCGGTTATCCCGACAAGTGGCGCGACTACTCGGCTCTCGAAATCGACCCCGAACTTTCTTACTGGAATAACATCCAGCGTTCTATCCTCTTCAACCAGGATTTCAACAACTCGCAGTATGGCAAGCCCGTAGACCGCGAGCGCTGGTTCATGTCACCCCAGACCGTAAACGCTTACTACAACCCCACCACCAACGAAATCTGCTTCCCCGCAGGTATTCTCCAGGCTCCCTTCTTCGATCCCGAACTCGACGATGCCTGCAACTACGGCGCTATCGGTGTGGTAATCGGTCACGAAATGACTCACGGTTTCGACGACCAGGGCCGCATGTACGACAAGGACGGCAACCTCACCAATTGGTGGACCTCGTCCGATGAAGAGGCTTTCAACGAGCTCGCCGAAAAACTTGCTGCACAGTTCGACAGCATCATCGTAGCCGGCGACACCCACGCTAACGGTCACCTCACTCTTGGTGAAAACATCGCCGATCAGGGCGGTCTCCGCGTGGCTCTCACCGCATACCTCAACTCGCTCAACGGTGCTGAAGGTGAGGTTATCGACGGCTTCACTCCCGAGCAGCGTTTCTACCTCGCTTATGCCAACGTGTGGGCAGGCAACATTCGTGAAGACGAAATCCTCTCACGCACTATCAACGACCCCCATTCACTCGGTCGCTGGCGTGTAAACGCAACTCTCCGCAACCTCGAACCCTTCTTCAATGCATTCGACATTCAGGAAGGCGACGCAATGTATCGTCCCGAGGCTGAGCGCGTTATCATCTGGTAATCCACAATACCATACATAATAAATACGGAGTGTACGCCCGGCGCGTACACTCCGTATTTATTATGTATGAACTATTTGGCCGGAAATTTTTTGTATATTTGTGGGTGTCTAAAAGTAAACACACTCTTAAACTTCAGAATATGAATAATACTATTATACTCTTTTACTCGCAGACAGGAATCACTAAGGCTGTCGCTGAGGATATGCAGAAAGAACTTGGATGCGATATCGCTGAAATAGAAGCCGTTGAGCCCTACGGTACTGATTTCGACGCAACTATAAAGCGTTGGCAAAAAGAACTTGAGGAGCACACCAAGGTAGCCATTAAGCCGCTCGACGTGGACCTCGCAAAATACGATACCATATTCCTCGGTTTTCCCGTATGGGGTGGTATCTATCCCCCGACCGTCACTACTTTTCTTGCTGATAATTCATTGGCAGGAAAGAAAATTGTGGTATTCGTTACTTTCGGTAGCGGAGGACTTGAATCTTCGGCAGCTGCTGTTGCAGGTGCGCAACCCGAAGCTACTGTAATTCCCGGTTACGGTCTGAGAGACACCCGACTTAAACGTGCTCCCGAGGAAATCCAGCGTTTCCTTATTGAAGGAGGATACATCAAGGGAGAGATTGCCCCGTTGCCCGAGTTTTCGGCAAGTGTGCCGGTCGATGCGGCGACAACTGAAATCTTCGATAAAGCCTGCGGCAACTATCCCTTCCCTCTCGGCACTCCCGTGGCAGTTGCCGAGCGAGATATTCCTACCGGCAAAGAGTATAAATTTGATGTAGTTACCCGCTCTCCCGAGGGTGTCGAGGGTAAGGCAATAATCTACGTAAATGTCGAAGGCGACGCCGCTCCCGAGTTTACAAAAGTTGTCCGCTGATATTGCTATGGATATTTTAGAAGCTATCACGACCCGACGGTCTGTAAGAACATTCGACGGCACGCCGCTCACGCCTGATGTGCGCAAGCAACTTATGGACTGTGCTGCGTCGGTCGAAAATCCTTTCGGCGGCAGATTTACAATCCGTCTCAAAGAGTTTGACCTCAAGAACGGGTTCAAACCTGCCACATACGGTGTTATCCGCGGCGCCTCCGATTTCTTCACCATAGGAATGGCCGACGACGATACTTCGGCACTCGCCGTAGGTTTCTGTTTCGAGCAGGTGGTGCTGAAAGCCACGCAGCTCGGCCTCGGCACCTGCTGGATTGCCGGCACTTTCAAGGGCTCTGACTTCGAGCGTGGAGAATCATGGCCCGAAGGTGAGAGTCGCCGTATAGTTTGTCCCGTCGGCACTCCCGCGGGAAAGAGTTTTATGGAGAAGTTTGCACGAATGGCGCTCGGCAGCAAAAACAGAAAACCGTTCGGCGATCTCTTCTTCGAGGGTGATTGCGGCGCTCCCTTGTCACCCGATTCTCGTTTCGGCGAAGCTCTTGCCATGTTGCGTCTCGCTCCTTCGTCCACCAACTCGCAGCCTTGGCGCGCGGTGGTGGAGGACGATACCGTTCATTTCTATTATATATCTAAAGGACAGGTTTCGATTGTCGACTGCGGCATAGGTCTGAGCCACTTCTATCTGACAGAAAAGTACCGCGGTCGCGGCGGTGAATTCTTCAAGGCATCGCAGCTGCCGGAAGTTAAGAAAAACTGGACATATCTGATTTCGTATAAGTAAATCATGAAGCATGAGAATATAGAGGTGCGTGGCGCAAAGGTCCACAATCTCAAGAATATAGACGTTGACATTCCTCTTGGCGAGATCGTCGGCATCGCCGGAGTTTCGGGCTCGGGCAAGTCTTCGCTTGCCTTAGGAGTCCTCTATGCGGAAGGTTCGAGGCGCTACCTCGAAGCCCTTTCAACATACACCCGACGCCGCATAACGCAGGCTCCGCGAGCCGATGTCGAAGATATCCGATATGTGCCGGCAGCCGTCGCACTGCATCAGCGACCGGGTGTGCCCGGCGTGCGAAGCACCTTCGGCACGGGCACCGAGTTGCTCAACAGTCTGCGCCTCATGTTCTCGCGTCTGGCGAGTCATCGCTGCCCTCAGTGCGGTCACTATCACGAACCGACACTCGATGTTGCGGCTGAAAACGAACTCGTCTGCTCCAACTGCGGCAAGCATTTCTATGCCCCGGGCGCGGAAGATTTGGCTTTCAACAGCGCCGGAGCTTGTCAGAAGTGCGGAGGTACGGGCGTGGTAATGGCCGTGGACCGTTCGACGCTCGTCCCCGACGAGTCCCTGACTATCGACGAAGGCGCCGTCATGCCGTGGCGCACACTCATGTGGTCGCTTATGACGGATGTCTGCAGGGCTATGGGCGTGCGCACCGATGTGCCTTTCAATCAGCTAACTCCCGAGGAACGGGATATCGTATTCAACGGACCTGCCGAAAAGCGGACTATCCTATATAAAGCGAAGAAAACGGATACGGCTGCCGAACTCGATTTTACATATTACAATGCCGTCTACACCGTGGAGAATGCTCTCGCCAAGGTAACAGACGAAAAAGGCATGAAGCGCGTTGAGCGTTTCCTCAAGAGCGATGTCTGTCCCTCCTGTCACGGCACTCGACTCTCCGAAGCCGCGCGGGCTCCCCGTATTGCAGGAATAGGACTCGACACGGCTACGGCAATGACGCTTAACGATGCCATAGAGTGGGTCAAGGCCGTGCCTGATACTCTCCCCGAGGAGATGCGCCGCATGGCATATAATATCGGCGAGGCATTTCTGCTGACTGCTCGTAGGCTCGTAGACCTTGGCCTGGGCTATCTCAGCCTTGACCGCGCCTCGGCAACTCTCTCCACGGGCGAACGCCAGCGCATGCAGCTCGCCCGTGTGGTGCGCAACCGCACGACGGGAATCCTCTATGTGCTCGACGAACCTTCTATAGGTCTTCATCCCGCCAATATCGACGGTCTTAAGGCTGTGATGCACGACCTTATAGACGACGGCAACTCTATAATTCTTGTCGACCACGATACTCAGATACTCCGCGATGCCGACCATATCATCGAACTAGGTCCGGGTGCCGGTGTCAATGGCGGACGAATAATAGCGCAGGGTAGTGTGGAGGAGATTGAGAATGACAGAGATTCGCGTATCGGTCTGTTCCTCTCTGGCAAGGAGGAACGACGTGTACGTCCCGAAGTGCCTGCCGATGAGATATTTGCACTTGGCACAATCCGAATGGCTACTAAGGGCATTCACACCGTGAAACTGCTCGAAGTCGAGGTGCCTAAAGGACGGCTCACAGTGGTTACGGGCGTCTCGGGTTCGGGAAAAACTACTATGGTTCTCGACAGCCTTGTGCCTGCGCTCACTGCCATACTCGAGGGAAATACGCTTCCCGAGCACGTGGTGTCGGTTGAGGCGGAAGGCATAGCCCATGTAAAACTGATTGACTCTACGCCTATCGGGGCTAACGTCCGCTCCACCGTGGCCACTTATGCCAATATTCACGACGAACTCCGCAAGATTTTCGCCCGCTCGCCCGAAGCCAAGGCCGAAGGCTATAAGGCGGGAGATTTCTCTTATAATACCGGTTCGCTCCGTTGCCCCGTATGCGACGGCACAGGCACGGTAAGTCTTGACGTTCAGTTTCTTCCCGATGTCGATATCCCGTGCCCCGAGTGTGGCGGTTCGCGCTACAGCAAAGCGGCGTGGACGATGCATATCCCGTCGGCCGACGGCGAGATGTCGCTCCCGCAACTCATGGACTGCAGCGTGGCCGTAGCTATCGAAAAATGTGCGGCGCACAAGACTGTAGCATCGCGTCTGCGTACGCTCGGCGACCTCGGTCTCGGCTATCTTACTCTTGGCGAGGCAACTCCGGGCTTGTCGGGCGGCGAAGCACAGCGTCTTAAGCTCGCCACGGAAATGGGGCGCGAGCAAAGCGACACGCTTTTTGTGTTCGACGAACCTACCATTGGTCTGCATCCTGCCGATGTACGCAAGCTCCTCGAAGTCTTTCAGCACCTTATATCGCTTGGTGCTACCATTGTGGTCATCGAGCACGACCTTGACATAATCCGCAATGCCGACTATATCATTGATATGGGACCGGGTGGAGGAGAGGCGGGTGGTCGCATCGTAGCTGCCGGAACGCCTGCCGAAATAGCCGTTTCACCTCAGAGTATTACCGGACGATTTGTGTAATGTGCGGTCCACAGGCTCCATGTGGATGTTGATTATTGCAGTATTGCCGAACTTCGACTTTATAGCATTTTCAGCCTCTGTAGCTTTAGCGTGAGCAGAAAACAGTGATTGATCTCCATCCATTTTGGCATGGAGATCTACTGCTATACTGTTGCCGACCCGTCTGGTGCACAGATTGTGCACGTTAAATATTCCGGGCACTGACATAACGAGTTCACGTATCCCACTCTCATCTTCTTTCGGGAGCGACTCCTCAAGGAGTTCGTTGATTGCGGGTTTCACTATATCGTAAGCGCTCTTGAGAATCAGAACGCTAACAGCTACAGCGGCTATAGGGTCGAGAATACGCCACGACTCGCCTAAAAACATTGCTCCGGCTATACCGACCAAAGTCGCCACCGACGAAATCGCATCGCTGCGGTGGTGCCACGCGTTGGCAATCACAGCCTGCGACTGCACTTTCTTGCCTACACGCACCGTATATCGGTATAGAATCTCTTTCGATACTATCGAGGCCACGGCGACGATAAGGGGAACTATTTCGGGGCGGGGTAGTGCATTGCCTTGAAGGCAGCCTATGATTGATTTTGCGCCGTTAATCATCAGCACAAGACCCGCCGCCGTAAGAAATATTCCGATGATAACTGTTGCGAGCGTCTCGAATTTACCGTGCCCGTAGCTATGATTATCATCGCGCGGTTTACCCGCTATCTTCAAGAACATCAGCACAATGGCGTCCGAAAGGAAATCGCTGAGCGAATGCACGGCATCGGCTATCATAGCCGAGCTGCGGCCTATGATACCCGATAAAAACTTCAGGAGTACGAGCAGCAGATTCACCGCCGACCCCGTGAGTGTCACCTTATATATTTCTTTTTCGCGTGCATCCATATTGATGCACAAAATTACGGATATAAAACTGCAACACCAAATTTGCTATTTAATCTTTCTGTTTTGCCGATTTGAATATGCCCAATCGGTCGAATTCGAGTTCGGTACCGTCGGCAAGTTCCAGGCGATAGACGTGGATTTTCTTCTCGATTTCCACAACCTTGCTTTTAGGATAATTCTTGTCGAGATAGCGTCTTATCGTGCTCATAATCAGCTTTTCGGGCACGGCGCGTGTTTTGCAGTCTACCGATGTCCATTCGCCTTTGTTATTGAATTCGATTTCGGTGCCGTTTACAAGTTTTACGTCATAGTCCGTCTTTTTGAGCAGATGCTTGTCGGTCTTGATCATGCTCACCTTGTCTTTGGGGAAGTGAGTCGACAGAAATTGCTGAGCAGCCTCGGGCAAGTCTTCGCGTTTGACTGAATATTTGTCAATGGGCAGTGCGACCGCAGAGAGGCTCAGACAGAATATAAGTGTCAGAATACTAAGTAATTTTCGCATGATAATTATATGTTTTGTTCGTCATTAAGAACAAATTTGAGATAGAGTAGTATTGCTAAAGTATGTTAAAATCGGGTTTCGCCTCTTGTCAATCCGCAAAAAGGCCGTACCTTTGCAGCCGGGAAAGTCCTACACGGCTAGCTCCCCGAGAATCCCCCAGGTCTTGACCGAAGCAAGGGTATCGGGTTGTAGCGGCGCGATGTAGTAAGCTTTCCCTTTTTTTGTGTCTATACCCAAGCATTTGTTGTGCTTGATACTTGTTGAATGATTTCGCGGTTTCGTTTTTAATTAGTAATTTTGTAGCCGTAAAACACAATCCGACTCTGTATGGACACTAAAGACAAGAAAAGTATTTTCATAGTCGCCGCTACGGCAGTGCTCGCAGTTCTCGCCGGCTGGCTTGTATTCTCAACTGTTAGAGCCAATAAAGCCGCAAACAAGGCCCGTGCCGAAATGGAGCAGCTTCAGCTCAATATGGCTCAGAAAGACCTCGAACGTGAATATCAGGATCTCAACAGCGAATTCGAGCAGTTCGAAAATTCTCGCAGATATATCACCGACGATTCTATAAAGCGCGAACTCAACGATAAGTATGAGGCCGCAAGAATCCAGGTGGAAAAACTTCAGCAGGAACTCGCAAACCAGAAGAATAAAAGCGCTGCTGAGATTGCCAAACTCCGTGGCGAAATCGACACTCTCCGCGCACTCCTCCGCCACTACGTTGAGGAAATAGACCGTCTCAACAAGGAAAACGAGGCTCTCCGCAACGAAAATACTCAGGTAAAAGAGCAGAACCGCAAACTCTCGTTGCAGGTAAACGAAACCACTCGTAAGAACGAGGTGCTCAGCGAGCGCATGACTCTTGCCGAACGTCTCAACGTGACCGGCCTCTCGCTCTCTGCCCTCAATAAGAAAGGCAAAACCGAGAAGAAGGTGAGCAAAGCAGTACAGCTTGTGGCTTCATTCACTATCCCTCAGAACAATTCCACTCCCGTTGGCGAGAAAACCATTTACATGCGCATTATCTCGCCCTCAGGCCAGCTCCTCGGCAACGGCGGACGCTTCTCCTTCGAGGGCGGCAGCGTGGAATGCACAGCCAAGAAAGTAATCGAATACGAGGGCGAGGAAATCGGTGGCATCAAGATCTACTACGATGTAGATACTCCTCTCATCGCCGGCGACTACACCGTCGAGCTCTTTGCCGACAACTTCCGCCTCACATCGCGCCACTTCAATCTCAACTGATTCCGAACCGATGACACTGATTGAGCAGCTTTTTCAGGCCGCCAACTCTATAGAAGTCAACACCGTAGGCTCTATCTACAAAATGGTGCTGAGCATGGTACTCGGCGCCATAGTAGGCTTCGAGCGCAAGCGGAAAGGCCAGAGCGCAGGCGTGCGTACCTTCTCCCTCATATCTATGGGTGCGACGCTCGCTATGCTCCTCTCAATCTACGTGCCTCAGGAATATATGGGCCTCAAAAACGGCGACCCCGGTCGTATCGCAGCCCAGGTAATTACCGGCATAGGCTTCCTCGGTGCCGGAGCAATCATACAGATGAAAGGCTCCGTGCGCGGCCTAACTACCGCCGCCGGCATCTGGATGGTAGCAATCATCGGTATGGCAGTCGGCCTCGGCATGTACTGGCTGTCTGTTATTGCCTGCCTGCTCATCCTATTTATCCTCGTGCTCCTCGAGCGCATAGAGCAGCACCTCAGCCGCGGGTCGGAGCTTCGCATCATCCGCATACGTTGCGGCGTGATTCTCACCGACATTTCGGCCTACCGCACTATCCTCGCCGAGCACCGCATCCACCTCAACAATTTCTACGTGGAGTATGACTACGAAGCCTCCGAGACACGTCTCAACCTCATCGTCCTCGTCAAGGAGACAATAGACTACATCCAACTCTTCTCCGAATTCCGCTCTCTCTTCCCCACGAAATCCATCACTCTTGCCAACCAGTTAAGCATCTGACTCTATGAATGTAGAAGGACTCATCTCCGACCTCGCCTTTATTCTCCTGCTTGGTGCAATTGTCACCGTCCTTTTCAAGTGGATAAAGCAGCCGGTGGTGCTCGGCTACATCGTTGCCGGCTTCCTCGCAAGTCCGCACTTCACCTACATCCCTTCGGTAGCCAACGAAGACAATATCGACTTCTGGGCGCAGATCGGTATCGTCATCCTGCTCTTTTCACTCGGTCTTGAGTTCAGTTTCAAGAAGTTACTCAACTCAGGCGGCTCGGCTATAGTCACTGCACTCATCATCATCACGGGCATGATGTGCACGGGCATGGCTATCGGCCACCTGTTGCACTTCAGCTTCATCAACAGCCTTTTCCTCGGCGGTATGCTCTCCATGTCGTCTACGACTATCATTATCAAGGCATTTACCGATATGGGGTTGAGACAGAAGAAGTTCGCGTCTCTCGTCCTTGCCGTTCTGGTGGTCGAAGACCTCTTCGCCGTCCTCATGATGGTGCTCCTTTCGTCGATTGCTATCAACAACAGCGTCGAAGGCAGCGAGCTCCTCTACAGCGTAGGCAAGCTCGTTTTCTTCCTCATAAGCTGGATTTTGGTGGGCGTCTACGTCCTCCCGTCGCTTCTCAATGGCATCCGCCGCTTCCTCAATAGCGAGACCCTGCTGATAGTGTCAATGGGGCTCTGCCTCGGCATGGCCGTCTTCTCGGTGTACTGCGGATTCTCACTTGCTCTCGGAGCCTTCGTCATGGGTTCGATACTCGCCGGCACCTCCTATGCCGAGCGAATCGAGCACATCGTCGAACCTGTCAAAAACCTCTTCGGTGCCGTCTTCTTCATCTCCGTAGGCATGATGGTGCAGCCCCACATCCTCGTCACCTACTGGCCCATAATCCTCCTGCTCTCAGTCGCCGTAATTGTTGGCATGATAGTGTTCGGCACCACGGGTATGCTTGTCACCGGCCAGACACTGCGCGTAGCTATCCAGTCGGGCTTCTCACTCACACAGATTGGTGAATTTGCCTTCATCATCGCCACCCTCGGCATGTCGCTCGGAGTGCTCGACAACTCTATCTACCCGATAGTCGTTGCCGTTTCGGTTATCACCACATTTACCACACCGTATTTCATCAAACTCTCCCAGCCGGCATACAGCTTCGTAGAGAAACACCTCCCCGAGAAATTCCATTTTCTCATCGACCGCTACCACAAAGACGCCGACCGCAGCGGTGCCAACGGACGTCCATGGGGCCGCGTACTCAAGCGTAACTTTGTCCGCATCCTTGTCTACTCGATAGTCCTTATCGGAATCATCCTCCTTTCAGAGCAGTACCTCCTGCCATTCCTTGTAGGAATATTTACCGAATGGGGCCGACTGATATGCCTCATCATCACACTCGTCTGCATGGCACCCTTCCTGCTGGCTATCATCGTAGGGCCGACGGCACACTGCTCCGAAGAAGAGAAAAAACTCGAGACAGTACCCGTGGTAGTCTGCGGCATCTTCCGCTTCGTCATAGCAATCGCCTTCGTCGTGCGCACCGTCATGATTTTCTATTCTGCCCGCTCGGGACTCGTTGCAGCCCTTGCCGTAGTGGCACTCATCGCACTCCTTTTCTCCAAGCGTGCGCGCAAGAGCATGTACAGAATCGAAAATAAATTCTTCGACAACCTTAACGAACGCGAACTCCGCCGTAGCGGCAAAAAGAATGCCGTGGTCTACGACCTTCACCAGGCCTTTATGACCGTTGCCTCGGGTTGCCCCTTTGCCGGCGAACGTCTGCGCGACTCCAATATCCGCCGCAAGTTCGGAGTCAACATCGTGGGCATACAGCGCGGTTCATCCTACATCCCCGTCCCCACAGGCGACACACGCGTCTTCCCCGGCGACATCATTTCGGTAATCGGCACCGACGAGCAGATCGAGCGCATGCTCCCCGTAGTGGAGAAAGCACAGCCCGAAAGCACCGACTCCTACGACCCCGCCGACTTCCACCTCACAAGCATTATGCTCTCACCGAGTTCGCCGCTCATAGGCTATACCCCCGTCACCTCCTGCCTCACCGATAAATATCGTGCCCTCGTAGTGGCCGTAGACCGTGGCGACGAGCATATCGACTCGCGCCCCGACCTTGTATTCCAACCCGGCGACGTGCTTTGGCTCGTGGGCAGAAAGTCCGACATGAACAAACTGAAATAATACATATAAACTATATAAATTCAGAGCAATGGCAAACGAATTATATGATCTCCGAGGTGTCTCAGCGTCGAAAACGGACGTTCACACCGCCATTAAGAACATCGACAAGGGAATTTTCCCCGGCGCTTTCTGCAAGATTGTGCCTGACTACCTCGGAGGCGACCCCGAATGGTGTAATATCATGCACGCCGACGGTGCCGGTACCAAGTCGTCGCTCGCCTATGCCTACTGGCGTAAGACTGGCGACCTTAGTGTATGGAAGGGTATCGCACAGGATGCTCTGATTATGAATATCGACGACCTTCTTTGCGTCGGTGCCACCGACAACATCCTCCTCTCGTCGACTATCGGACGCAACAAGCGCCTCGTGCCCGGCGAAGTGATTTCAGCTATAATCAACGGCACCGAGGAGCTCCTCGACGACCTCCGCGCAAACGGTGTCAACGTCTACTCAACAGGTGGTGAGACTGCCGACGTAGGCGACCTCGTCCGCACCATTATCGTCGACAGCACCGTCACATGCCGCATGCGCCGTGCCGACGTTATCGACAACTCCCGTATTCAGGCCGGCGACGTTATCATCGGCCTCGCTTCCTATGGCAAAGCCGCATACGAAGCCGAGTACAACGGCGGTATGGGCAGCAACGGCCTCACCTCCGCCCGCCACGACGTTTTCTCAAAGGCAGTAGGCGAAGAATTCCCCGAGACCTACGACAACGGTCTTCCTCAGGAAGTCGTTTACTGCGGTTCTAAGGGCCTCACCGACGAAATCGCAGGCGTACCCCTCAATGCAGGCAAACTCGTTCTCTCACCCACCCGTACCTACGCACCCGTTATCAAGGCCGTGCTCGACGCCCTCCGTCCCGAAATTCACGGCATGATTCACTGCTCGGGAGGTGCGCAGACAAAAATCATGAACTTTGTAGAGAACAAGCACGTTATTAAAGACAACCTCTTTGAGATTCCGCCTCTCTTCGAGCTCATCCGCAGCCAGTCGGGTGCCGAACCCCGCGAGATGTACCGCGTGTTCAACATGGGTCATCGCATGGAGATTTACGTTCCCGCATCCGTCGCCGACCGCGTGATAGCTATTTCTGAGAGCTTCGGTGTTCCCGCCAAAATCATCGGCCGTGTAGAGGAAGCCGAAGGCAAGAAACTTACCCTCGTTACCCCCCTCGGAACATTTGAGTATTGATAGGTGACGGACTTCCCGGAGAGCTTAATTATTAGTTCGCCTATGCATCTGTCCACTATAATCAAAAGCTCGGTCTTCGCACTGCTTGGCGCCCTCTCGTTGGGCGCCTGCTCGCAGCGCGGAGCCTCCGACGTGTCCGATGCCGACCGTCTCCACGACACCCTCAGGGTCGTCACACTCTATGGCCCCACCTCGTACTTCATCTATCGCGATGAGGCTATGGGCTACGACTACACCCTCGTCGACAGCTTCGCCGTCCAGAACAATCTTGTTCTCGACCTCAAGGTGGCGCACACCCTCAGCGAAGCCGTCGAAATGCTCGATTCCGGCAAAGTAGACCTTATAGCCTACGATGTACCTATCACTCAGCACTACAAGCAGTATGTCCTCCCCTGCGGCCCCGAGAACTACACCACGCAGGTACTCGTGCAGCCCAAGGTACAGGGTCGGCCTGCTATCGACGACGTGACAGAGCTCGTCGGAAAAGACGTGTATGTGGAGCGCGACAGCAAATACCTGCGCAGGCTCGAGAATCTCAACGACGAAGTCGGCGGCGGCATCAACATCCACGAGGTGGATGCCGACTCGCTCATCACCGAAGACCTTATCCAGATGGTAAGCGACGGCAAGATACCGCTCACTGTTGTAGACAGCGACATCGCGCGCCTCAACCGCACCTATTATCCCGACCTCGACATCGACCTTGAGGTAAGTTTCCCCCAGCGTGCATCATGGGCTGTTGCTCCCGACAAGGAGTGGCTGGCAGATATGGTCAACGCATGGTTTGCCGAGAAAGAGCCGCAGGAAATAAACGACGACCTTCTCAAGCGCTACTTCGAGCAGACCAAATACTCGCCCCGTTTCAAGTTCGATTTCAGCAAGGGCTATATCTCGCAGTACGATCACCTCTTCAAGAAATATGCCCCCAATATCGGGTGGGACTGGCGTCTGCTCGCAGCCCAGGCATTCCAGGAGAGCAAATTCAAGGCTAATGCCCGCTCGTGGGTAGGAGCCCGCGGACTCATGCAGATTATGCCAAAGACGGCACGCGGCTACAAAACTTCGGTGTCGAAGCTCAACAACCCCGAAGTAAGCGTACAGGTGGCAACAAAACTCATCACCGACCTCGACCGCTACCTCAAGAAGTATGTGCCCAACGATAAGGAACGCCTCAAATTCGTAATTGCGGCCTACAACGTAGGCATTGCCCACGTTTACGACGCCATTGCCCTTGCGGAGAAGTACGGTCTCAACCCGCAGGTGTGGGACGACAACGTCTCGAAGGCAATACTTATGAAGATGAACCCGAAATACTACAACGACCCCGTGGTCCGCTTCGGTTACTGCCGCGGCACCGAGACAGTGGAGTATGTGAAAAATATCACCGACTTCTACGAGCAGGCACGCCGCGAAATACACGCTTGACATTCACACATCTACCTGAACCAAATATAAAAATCATCCTATGAAAAGAAAAGTAATGACCGCTGCAGTGGCAGCGCTCCTTTGCCTCACGAGCATCACAACTCCCTCGTGTATCGGCAGCTTCTCGCTCACAAACCGCCTCCTGAGCTGGAATCAGCACGTCGGCAACAAGTTCCTCAACGAACTCGTTTTCTTCTGCTTCTGGATTCTTCCCGTATATGAAGTTTCCGGTCTCGCCGACGTCCTCGTCCTCAACAGCATCGAATTCTGGAGCGGCAACAACCCCATGGCGAAAGGCGAAAAAATCATCGACGGCAAAGACGGACGTTATCTCGTTAAGTGCGACGGCAAAGGCTACGATGTAATCGGCCTCAACGACGGCAGCAAGGTGCGCCTCGACTTCAACACCGAGCGTCAGGAGTGGAGCGTAAACTTCGGTGAAGAAAGCCACGTACTCTTCACATTCGTCGACGATACCCACGTACGCGTACCCGCAGGCAGCGGCAACGACTATACTACCGTCGAAATCTCAGAGGCAGGCGTTTACGCCTACAGCCAGCTCGTAAGCAACTCAGGCAACCTCGCAATCCGCTAAAACTTCATAGCCCGAATCACTTCGGCGCGAATCGAATCAGCCTCGTCGGTCGGCTTCCTCACGGAGTCGACCGGCGTTTCTTTTACAGGTATCTTCACTTCCGAAACCTTGGGTGCAGGTTTAGTTTGAGGTACATCCGCACGCTTCTCGGGCCGACTGACAGATATTTTCGCACCCGTCTTAGAATCAAGCCCGGGCACACGACCCGCCGAGTGGAAGTGACGCTCATAGTACTTTTCAGTGAGCTCGCTTATAATCACGCCACGCGAAGTCGACGCGTGTATAAATTTATCATCATCTATATATATGCCCACGTGGCTCACCGAGCCACCACCCGCTTTCGACGAGAAGAACACAAGGTCGCCCTTGCGCAACTTCGATCTGTCGATGCGCGTGCACCATTCCTGCTGCGAACGCGAGTCGCGGGGCAGTTTAAGTCCCGTCGACGTTTCATATACAGCCATCACCATTCCCGAGCAGTCAGTACCGCTTCGCTCCTTACCTCCGTATTTATATGGAGTGCCGAGCCAGCGGCGAGCCTCACGCTCGATATCGTCGCCCGTAGAAGCCTTTTTCTCCTGCATGGCAGGCTTACGGCCACTCGGCACCTTCACCGTCGGCGCAGGCCGCGAAGTCGGGGAGGGCGGAGGAGGGGTAGGTGCATTACGCTGAGTCCCGCACGAAGCGAGCATCACGGCAAGAGCGATATATAGAGGAGTTTTCTTCATGACTTTCAAGACCTCAAAATTAATCAAATAAATTGACAAACCCCATTTAACGTATGTGAAAAATACTCCACGACCGAACCAACTGCCCACTGTCAGCGTTCTATAGGTACAAACAACGAAAAACTACTATATATTATGACATACGAACAGCCCGAATTACCCTACGCAGAAGACGCTCTCGAACCCGCTATCAGCCGTCGCACGGTTGAATTTCACTACGGAAAACACGAGAAAGCCTACATCGACAATCTCAACCGACTCATCAAAGGCACCGAGTTCGAAGACGAAGAACTCGAAGAGATTATCGCAAAAGCTTCCGGCCCCCTCTTCAATAATGCATCGCAGGCTTGGAATCATATTTTCTACTTCTTCACCTTCTCACCCGACGGACGCCGCGAACCTACCGGTGAACTCCGCAAGGCTATCGACCGCGACTTCGGTTCCTTCGAGAAATTCAAAGAAGCATTCGTAGATGCAGGCGTTGGCCTATTTGGCTCAGGCTGGGTCTGGCTCAGCCGCGATGACGACGGAAAACTCTTCATCACCCAGGGCCCCAACGCAAAGAACCCTATACAGGACGGCCTCACACCCCTGCTCACATTCGACGTATGGGAGCACGCCTACTACCTCGACTACCAGAACCGTCGCGCCGACGCGCTCAACAAACTCTGGGATATAGTCGACTGGGAAATAGTCGAAAGCCGTTTCTGATTCCCCCACTAAAGCACTTTAAATTAAGCATAATGTGATGAATGGAAAGGGAGGTACTCGTGAGAGCACCTCTTTTTCTCGTTTATACCACCCACTTAACGCACTACACTCTGCCGCAGTTCCTCTGTGTGATGTCGAAGGACGCCGATTCATGGGCGAGTCCACGCAGGTACCCGCATAGGGTACCGATTCACTTAGTAGCCCCCGCCATACCGTAGCGAAGCGAAGGGATGCCGGGGGTAGAGATTCACACAGTCTCAAGGCGCCCGCAGGCCGCCGATTAACAGCAGTATATCCAGATCCTAACTTCTTGATTCTCTACGTGATGTCCGACATAGGACATCGATTACTTCATAACCCGTTACATACCGAAGCCAAAGGCTGAGGGATGTGACGGGATAGTCTCACCTCCCAACGTTGGCGTCCGGCTTAGGACGCCGATTCATGGCCGAGTCACTGTAACTTAGAGCAGTTTTTCCCAGAACTCTATTGCTGTTCTTATTCTAAAGCCGCATTAAAATTCTCAGAATTATGTTTTGTTGCATGAAACCATGTTATTTCATAATCTGCTATTTCATAGATGTAAAATGGGTCCTGTGCAATTATCTCTTTTGCGTTTTCGATAGATTTCGCGTTACATAAAATTACGCCTCCCACTCTCGGTTCGCGAGGACCTGAAGCAATAAAATTCCCTGCTTGATAAAATTTATCAAGATATTCACGATGAGCCCCAAGGTATTTCTCTACATCCTCAAGCGGTTTTTTATATGTAAGTTTGAAAATAAACATAGCGTATAATTTTGATGCAAAATTACTAATATTCAGCGAGCTATCAATAATTAACCTCAGGAAAATTAATTCACAGAACTCACTGAGCCTCTACGTGATAGACTTAGGACATTGATTAATTCGTAACGAGCACATAGCACAGCCGAAGGCGGTGAGATGTCCCGGATACCTCACCTCACCACGTCTCCCACATCTCCCACATCTCCCACCACTACCAAGCCCATTTCTCCACCTCGGGCATCTACCCGCACACCTCCCGCCTCGCGCACCATATTTTTGCAGAGTAATGCGCCGCTTCCTCGACATAACCGCAGAATTCGCTCGTTGGTTTGGCCGTTCCCTCCGCTGGTGGGAACGCAATATCATTTTCACCCTCGAGCGACAGCGACGTCGTCGCGGCGGCATCAACGTGCAGGTCGTAGACTATCCCGACACCGACTCCACCGAGGTGCTCATCGGCTACATCAAC
>JAAVFI010000052.1 GCA_014800815.1 Bacteroidales bacterium
CGGTATGAAGGATACCAGCTGATTAAAAATGAACGGAATTTGTGCCATTTGCTTGCAGATTGCTATGCCTGCAAAGATAGCTCAGAAAATTCATTTTAAAATCCTCCGACAGCAAAAATCCAACATAACTATCTGTAAATACGCAATCTATGAGCGATTGTTAAAATTTTTCGTGGACAGCAGTGCACCGGGGTGCGTCCCTACGCAACGCACGGCTCTTTCTGTTGTGGTTGGTGGATATAAACAGGCGGTGACGATGTTTGCCCGACGCAACAATATTGCTTTTAACTGGCAAGGTCGTTATCACGACCATATAATACGAGGAGCACACGATGGCAACCGTATTGATGAATATATAGAGAATAATGTGGCACGTTGGGATGCCGATTGTTATAAAACTAATTGACTTATGAGGCTGTGTCGTAATTGACACAGCCTCATGACTTCCGAGCCGGAAGTGAGCGTGTGGGGGTATCAGAATGTGAACTGTACGCCTAACTCAACGTTGCTGTTGATTGCGAAACCCAAGTCGCTGATGCCGTCGTAATGGGTATACTGGAGCAGGGTGGTTCGGCCGATGAGTGAGAATTTTTCGCCAAGATGTGCTGCGAAGCCGGGACGGAAACCTGCTATAAATCCGCCCACACCGTCGAAGTCTTCGACTTTCTGATGCGCATAGCCCATGGCGAGTTCTGCGAAGAAGTCGAATGCGCCGGCGCGTGCGAAGGTTGCACGGACGTAGGGGAGGATAGAGAATGTGGTTACGCCGATGTCGGCCACTTTACTGTATTGTACGCCTACCGATGCGCCGAGGGCCCATGTTTTATTGAAGTAATAGCCGGCTTCGGGTGCGAGAGCCAGTGCTACGCCGGTCTCTGTATCGCCGTCGGTGCTTACCGATTCAACTCCGAGACCGAATGTTCCGCCAATATAGGCTTGAGCATTGGCTGCCATCGATGCAATCAGGATGAAAAGGAACAGAAAGATTTTTTTCATAAGAGATGATTTATTAATGGTTTATAGATTAGTTATGTTGCTGAAACGTTCTTCGGGGAAAATGATACTGCCGCAAATTTACAAAAAATTTTCAGTTGTCAATGAGTTTTTTCGAGGTCCACGAAAAATTTTCCATTTACACTTGCTATCTTTGAGGGCATCAAGGGCACCGACCGGTCGGTTCTTGTCCATATTAGTATTCAGCCGAATTGCTAAAATTGTGACTATGAGCATGTAGGAGGCGGCAAAAATCAGCGTGTCAGCCTCGATTTTATTATGCCGGTTTTGAAATTTCGCGATTTTTACGTAAATTTGTAGAACCATATGGCACAGTTCAACTCATATATAGATTTTTTAGATTTCACGGCAGCCATTGATTATTGTCGTGAAAATGGTACACTATGCCGGTATAGGAAAGGGGAGAGTTTTGTGCAGCAAGGTTCGATCGCTCGTTATGCAGCCCTTGTAGTGTCCGGCTATTTCAAAATAGCGACTCTTAATGATTCGGGAGATGAGGCAGTATTTAATTTCGCTTTCCCGGGTCAATTCATTACAGATTTCCATTCGTCTTTACACGGTGAATCCTCCCAATTCTCAGTTATTGCCGGCGCTGATAGCGAGATAATGCGAGTGCCGTTAAAGACGTTCAAGGATTTTCTTTCCCCTTCTCTGTTCGATGAATATAAGGCACTGTTCAACATGGCATTCATGCGGTTGCTAAATCTATACCGCAAGTCGCCACGTCAGCGTTATGTGGAATTGTGTGAACAATATCCCCAAATTCTCGAAACTGTTACTTTGAAAGACTTATCCTCTTTCCTGTTGATCACTCCCAACCATCTAAGCCGTATCCGACGGGAACTGGCGAAAAAAACGGAAAAGAGCATAAAAAAATAGGGCGGTCTATACATTTGTTAAGACCATATACATTTGCCCTTTATATCTTTGAGGTCGGAAAGGTTTCTACGGAACCATAACATTTTAGTAATTCAAACTTGCTGTATATGAAGAAAGTTTTATTAATTTCCTTGCTTATTGTTCAGTCGTGCATTGTGTTCGCGCAGAATTGCTGTGTGAATGACACTATTGTACGAGAGATTCAATTTCCTCTTACTGAACGGGACACTGAAACCGTATTCTTCTATTTCAACAACGAATGGATTCGGGGAGCTTCCCTTGATATGGTGTCGACTGAATCCATTCAGAAGGTGGAGATAAAAAACGACGAGTATGGAAATCGAGCCGCCTTTCTGACCGTCTCGCCCGAAATTCTTGCACAGATAAAAGAGGATGCTCAAAGAGTTTATGTTTGCGATGACGCTCGATGCGAGTTTCCCGGAGGCAACGGTAAACTTAAGGAATGGATTAATGAAAACATCCGTATTCCCGAAGGATTCAAAGGTAGTGAGACTGTGTATGTTAAATTTACCGTTCAGCCTGATGGCTCAATCAGTGACCCTTCGATTTTTCGTCAACCGAGCAAAAATGAGGCTGTCAATCAAGAGGCGTTAAGACTTGTGAATGCCTTGCCCAATTTCCGCGTAAAATACTATATTCCCCACTTGAAGAAAAGCTTCGCCTATTATATTCCCATCACTTTCAGAGAACCTGGTGTGATATTTATAAGAGGCGATGAAAGCAAATGAATGGAATAAGGCCATTCATTTAAGAGCAGGTGGCTCTGTATCGAAAAGAAAAACACTGATTATCATTGATAATCAGTGTTTTTTTTGCGGAGTGACCGAGATTCGAACTCGGGATACCCTTTTGGGGTATACACGCTTTCCAGGCGTGCCTCTTCAGCCACTCGAGCATCACTCCGTTTTGCGGTGCAAAGTTAGTGTTTTGCGGTGAGATTTGCAATTTTTGCGGAGGTTTTTATTGTTAAATTCTGTTGAATGAAAAGAGCCGGCACGCGTGGTGTCGGCTCTTTTTGAGATATTGTGGTGGATATCAGTCGAATATGTGTTTGAGTTTTGAGAATATTCGCTTGCTGTCGGCTTCGGAGGGTTTGATGTTGGGGGCATCTTTGAGGCTTTCGAATGTTGCTTTCTGAGCGTCGTCAAGTTTCTCGGGGATGTAGACCATGACGTTGATGAGTTCGTCGCCACGACCTCCGTTTTCGTTGTCGGGGAGGCCTTTGCCACGGAGTCGGAGTACTTTGCCGGGCTGAGTGCCTGCGGGGATGTTGATGCGGGCACGGCCTGTGATTGTGGGGATTTCGACTGAGCCTCCGAGTGCTGCGGTGGGGATGTCGAGCATGAGGTTGTAGATTACATCGGCACCGTCGCGGATGAGCTCGGGGTGCTTGATTTCTTCTACAACGACGAGGAGGTCGCCGGGTACGCCTCCGCCTTTGGGGTAGTTGCCTTTGCCGCGGAGTGCGAAGGTCTGTCCTTCGGCTGCTCCTGCGGGGATCGAGAAGGTGACTTCCTGCTCTTTGCGGTTGACGCCTGTTCCGCCGCAGTATGAGCATTGTTCGGTGATGACTTTGCCTGAGCCGTTGCACTGGGGGCACTCGGCTACGGCGTTCTGGATGCCGAACATTGTCTGCTGCTGGATGTTGATGTGACCTTGACCGTGGCAGCGGGGACAGGTGGCGAATGCTACGCCGTCTTTAGCTCCGGTGCCTTTGCAGTGCTCGCATTCTACGAATGTGGGCACGCGGAGGGTCTTGGTGACGCCGTTGGCGATGTCTTCGAGTGTGAGTTTGACACGGATACGTACGTCGCCGCCACGCTTCTGTCGTTTCTGACGACGTCCGCCGGTGGCGCTTCCGAATCCTCCGAAGTCGAATCCTCCGCCAAATTCCTGTGCGAATCGGTTGAGGATGTCGTTTATATCGAAGTCCTGGCTTGAGTAGTAGCCTCCTGCGCCTCCACCGGGGAATCCCTGGGGGCCCATGTTGTGGCCGTACTGGTCGTAGAGCTGACGCTTCTTTTCGTCGCTGAGTACGTCGTAAGCTTCAGCTGCTTCTTTGAATTTCTCTTCGGCTTCCTTGTTGTCAGGGTTGCGGTCGGGGTGAAATTCTATGGCCTTTTTGCGGTAGGCTTTTTTTATCTGCTCTGGAGTGGCGTTTTTGTCTACTCCGAGCACTTCGTAGTAGTCTCTCTTGTTTTCCATACTTTATTCTCCTACAGCGACTTTAGCGTGACGAAGGACTTTGTCGTTGATCATGTAGCCCTTCTGAGTGGTGTCAACTACCTTGCCTTTGAGGTCTTCCGAGGGGGCGGGGATAGTGGCTATTGCATCGTGGAGGTCGGAGTTGAAGTCGGCTCCGGTCGATTTCATGGCCTTGACACCGTTGCTTTCAAGGAATTTGATGAGCTTGTTGTAGATGAGTTCCATTCCCTGACGGATTGCGTCGGCGTCGCCCGAAGCGGCTGTCGCAGCGAGGCCGCGCTCGAAGTCGTCGACAATGGGGAGCAGACCGAGGAGCACGCGCTCGCCGGCGTTTTTGAGGAGCTCGGCTTTTTCTTTTGTTACGCGTTTGCGGTAGTTGTCGAAGTCGGCCATGAGGTAGAGATATTCGTTTTTCTCTTTCTCGATTTCGGCGCGAGCGGCTTCGAGTTCTTCCTGGAGGTTTACGGCAGCTACGTATTCTTCATCGGCAACGAAGTCGTCGGTGTTTTCTTCGTTCGCTACGTCCATAATCTGGGGTTCCTCTTCAGGATTCTGCTGAAGGTCTTTATCGGGAGTTTCGTTGTTGCTCATAGTGATGGTATCTAAGTTTTCTAATTTTATTGATATACAAAAACTCGGCCAAAGAGTGTTAAAATGCTCTTCGGGCGCAAAAATATAACAATAAAGTGTGCTGATTCGTTCAGAAACTGAGGACTCCGGCAAAAGAGGAGGCTCCCGAGAAGGCTTCGACAGCTTCTTCTGCCATTCTGACATCATCGAAGAGTCCGAAGACAGAGGAGCCGGAGCCGCTCATGGCTACGTAGAATGCGCCTTTTGATTTCATGATTGAAATGTAGCGGTCTACGGCGGGGCGCAGAGCTGAGATACAGGGCTCGAAGTCGTTGACGAGGACGTCGCTTGACTGCCACTCGGTGTGGCGGAGGCGGTTGATTTCGCTGAGGAGGGTAGTGCCGGGGGCGAGCGGGGCGGGTGTGATACCGGCGTAGGCGTCTTTGGTGGAGACAGACTCGGCCTGCGGTTTGGCTATGGCTATGGCTTTGCCTTCGAGGGCGGGGATGTCGAAGGGGGAGAGGATATCGCCTATGCCCTGGATGAGCATCGGGCGGTTATAGATGAAGAAGGGGCAGTCGGCGCCGACTTTGGCTGCGATTGCAACGAGGGTGTCGTTGTCGAGGCCGAGCCCGAGGAGTTCGTTGACTCCTTTGAGTGTGAATGATGCGTCGGACGAGCCGCCTCCGAGTCCTGCTCCGTCTGGAATTATCTTCATGAGAGATATGTCGAGGGGCGGGAGCTTGGTGCCTAAATGATTTTCGAGAGCACGGATTGCTTTGATTACGAGGTTCTTTTCGGGAGGACAGCCTCCGAGGTCGGAGCCGAGAAGACGGAACGAGCCTTCGGAGCCCTGAGGTGCGGGAGTGATTTCGAGTATGTCGCACCACGATACGGGTACCATGATTGACTCGAGGTTGTGATAACCGTCGGTACGCTTTTCGAGCACTCTGAGGCCCAGATTTATCTTGCAGTTCGGGAAAAGAATCATAATGTTGAACGGCTTATTGTCGGGCTGCAAATTTACAAATAATTTGTAAACGGAATGAACTTTCGGGCGAAAAATACATTATAAATGTATATTAAAATTCATCTCCCTCATAACCCAAAATTCCACATTATGAAAGACTTCGGCTCACTTCTTTTCAAGATCAACGTTAAAAATTCGGAACCTCATGCCGGCCAGATATTGGTATCGGAACCTTTCCGCGATGATGAATGCTTCAATCATGGCGTAATGACGGTGATTGACTATGTTGCCGATGAAGGTGCTACGGCGGTGGTATTGAACAACCGCTCGGAGTATATGCTCGGCGACCTTCTCGATGGTGTGTCGCCCGATGTGAGGATACCGGTGTTCTGCGGTGGCCACACGGGGCAAGACCGTTTGTTTTTCATCCATACCCTCGGTGAAGAAATAATACCCGAAGCGAGGGAATTCGCTCCGGGCATGTATGTGGGCGGAAGCTTCGATGCTGCTCTGGCATATCTGAACAGCGGCTATCCTGCCGAGGGTTTCATAAGGTTTTTTATGGGATATACCAATTGGGTAGAGGGTCAGCTCGAACGCGAGCTCAAAGAGTCGAGCTGGGCAGAGGCGCCTGCTTCAGCTATCAGCCGCGAGATGATGCTTACGGGTGCCGGCGACAGCTATTGGCACCGTATGGTGGCGACTCTGGGTGAGAGGTTCCGCCGCTGGTCGGTACTCCCGCGCAACGCTACGTGCAATTGATACCCGATATATCAAGTCGATTATTTGCGGCGACGCACCGAGCGTGTCGCATTCGACGACGAAGAAGAAGGTTTCGGAGCCTTGGGCTTTGAGACCTTTGTTCTTGTGCTCGAGCCTGAGTCTTTGGTCGAACGCTTGGTGGAGCGTGCGCTTGCGCGGGTGCGCGATGTCTTGGGCTCGGCCTTCTCTACTGCTGTGCTGTCGGCTCCGGCTGCAAGGGCTTCGCGGGCCTCACGAGCTGCAATCACTTCTTCGCGGGTAGGTACCCAGAGTTTTTTCTCGAAGTTGTCGAGGGTGCTCTGAATGCTGTCCTGCGCGCGCTGAAGATCATCGGGGTCGGGGTAGAGCTGCACCATTGATTTGTTCTTCAGGTTGCGGGTCTTGTAGATGTCACCGTCGTAGAGGTTGAGGGTGAAGAAGTCGTCGTAAGTGCAGGTGGGGAGGTTGTTGTCGTCGTCGATGAATATGGTCTGGGCTGCGAGATAGGGACGTAGGTCGGAGAACTTGACCCAGAACATGGGGTACTTGAGGGCATCGCCTCCGAAGTCGCCCGAGCGGTGGAGTACGGGGCAGATAGCTTCGACTACGGGTGTGAGGCGGTTGTTGCGAGTATCATATTCCCAGCGCTCGACCACGTAGTAGGAGAGTACTTCGTTGGTGGGCACATCGTTCTCGTCGATATTGAACTTGGGATTCTTCTCCGTGGAGCCTTTGGCGTCGGTAAACGGAATGTAGAATCGCTCAAGCACGTCGCGTGTCTTGATGCGGTATTTGTCGGTAAATATCTCGCGGCCGTCGAGGTATTCGTAGGCCGGAATGGTGTTGTCGGCAAGGAGGCGGAGGATGATGCGGAAAAGGTTTTCCTGCCCGTCGATAGGTTCTTCGGGGAAATACAGTGGTGCGTTCTTGTCCTTGTCAAGGTCGATAGAGCGATATATAACCCTCATCCACTGACGGTCGGCATCGCTGATCGACGAATTGTCTTCCGAGAAGAAGTTCTGCATTCTTTCGGTCACGACGGTGCCGTCCTGCTGTTTGGGAGCATTGCGGTCGGTAGTACGACGGCGCACTACGCTGCCGTTGTCCTGAGCCATTGCCGAAAGAGCGAAACCTGCAGCAAGAGTGCCTGCCAATAACGATTTTATGATTGTGTGCATAAGTATCTGCTTTGTTGCTTGGAGGGGTGTCGGTTAATTTAGGATGACTTCCATGGGCGAAAGGTCGCGGGTGATACCATCGGGACCTTTTGCACGGATGCGGGAAATGAAGAATCGTTTGCCGCGTCCGAGACGCTGGAACTGGGCTTTCTGACGCTGTGAGAACTGCGAGCCTGCGCTGACTTCGGGGAGGGCGTTGCCTGCCGAGTCGAAGAATATGGTCTCGAAACTCTCTACGGTGAAGGGAGTGTCGAGAAGGCCGTCGTCGATAGCGGCTTCAAGTCCTGTGGCAGCCATGAGGAGCGCTTTGTTGAAGGGTTTGCCTCCGCGATAGTGCTCGGGGTTGCCCTGGGCGTCTTTGTATGCGATGAATGGAGTTGGATCGGGAAGTTTTCGTACTCTGAAAGTTGTAGCCGCCATAGTCACGGGGTGTCCGTCCATGGTCGCTGTCACAGTTACGACGGCGTCTTTGCCTACCGACTGCGGACGGGCAACCCAGGCATCGCCTTTGCGGGTGAGGGTGCCGTTGGTCATGGAGGCCGAGATGTCGCCCATAGCCACACCGGGCACGGAGATGCTCACGGGATTGTCGATGCCGGCATAGAGCACGTTCATGAGGGTGGCCGAAACGGTGGCCATAGGTTCGATGACGGTGTACGACGATGAGAAGTCGCGGCGGGTGGTGGTGCCGTCGCCATTGGTCACTTCAAGCCAGCCGGAGTAGTCGAAATTGCCTGTTGAGGTTGCGGGTACTTCAAATACACCGAGGTCGTTGTCGAGCGGACGGCCCTGAATGTAGACTTTGGGGCGCTGGGTGGTGTCGACTGCGGCGAGAACGATGTTGGCCGAATACTTGCCGCCACGCATCACCAGGCGCGACTGAGGCATGACGTAGGCTGAGAGTTCATTTACACGAAGGTCGCCGGCATCTACCTGGGCGAGGAGTGAACCGAGCACTTCACCTTCGGCATAGAGTATGTCGCTCTGGAGCTTGGAGAGAATGGTCACGGCTGCGACTACCGGCTGGTGGTCGAACTTGGCTTCCTCCCAAGGCTGGGGCGCGAGAGTACCCTGGCGGGTGACGGGTGCTGTGGAGAGCACTTCGGCTATGGTGTTGCTCTTGAGCGAGTCGGGGATAAGGGCAGTGATAAAGCCGGTGTACTCATCAAGGCGCTCGCGAAGTTTCTGACCGTTGTGGTTGCCCGGAGCGAGCATAACCACGGCGGCAGACTCGAGGTCGTCGCGGTTGAGAATGTTGTCGGGGTCGCCGTTTTTGCCGTCGGCCTTGCGCACAATCTCCAGTTTGAGAGAGTCTACATAGCCGTAGAGCGCCGAAGTGGCATTGCGGACTTCGGTAGCTTTGTCGAGCCAAAGACGACCTTTATCGGGGTTCTGAGCCGAGAAGTCGGACAGCTGGCCGTAAATGGCGGCATTTCGGGTGCCGAAATTGTCGTTGGAGCGCTTGAGGCCTTCGTGCACCTGCGTAAAACCGTCGAGAACGTCGCTGGACACGTTGAGTGCAAGCATGGCCGTGAGGACGATATACATAAGGTTTATCATCTTCTGGCGAGGCGACATTCTGTTGCTGTTTGCTCCCATTTATATACTGTTTTCTTAAACGGATTAATGATTAGAAGTCACCGACTCGGCAGCGGTGTTGCTGTGCGCGCGGCTGTCGGCGGGGTTGATAGTCACACCGTCGATATCGGGTGCGGTCATCGAGGGGCGGAACATGTTTACGGTCATAGCTGTGAGCATCTTCTCGTAAACGCTGTTGAGCTGCTGCATGTAGCGTGCCATGCGCTCGGTCTCCTCGCAGTAGCGTGCGCTCTGCGATGCCGATTTCTCGTACATGTCGCGGATATCCTTTATGCCGCGGTTGACACGGTCGATAGAGTCGATCTGCGACGATACGCTGCGGAGCTGGAGTTCGTAGATAGTGTTAAGGCCGCCGATGTTGCGGTGGAGATTCTGCATCTGCTCCACGTAGCCGCGGGAGCTTTCGGATATTTCGGCAGAATTCTCGGTGATAGCGCGGTAGCTGTCAAGGAGGGTAGTGGATACCTGGTTGAGGGCAGCGGTTGTTGCGTGGAGCTGCTGCATATCGTTGGCGATAGCTGCCATCTGGTCGAGATACTGCTGAGTGGCAGATGTGAGTTCGGCCATGCGTGAGAGCTGGTCGGCAGCGGCTGCCATTTTAGAGATGCTTTCGCTGAGTGAGCGGCTGTCGTTCTCGCTGAGTTCGATGTTGTCGGGGATGCCTGCTGCGCGACGTGCCTGTCCTGCAGATACACGGGGCGCGTGAGGGGCTGCCGCATACGAGCCTGCAAAACCTGCTGCGGCGCCATCTTCTCCTTCTTCAGCGCCGTCTTTGAGGGCGGGGAACACGTCTTCCCACTTGTATTCTTTCGGGGGTCGGTCGAAGGCTGTGAGGAGGAACATGAGCACCTCGGTACCCATACCTATAGAGAGGAGGGTGTTGCCACCGGGGAGGTGAAGAATCTTGAAGAGTGCACCCCAGATGACGATAGCTGCGCCGATACTGTAGGCGAAGTTGAAGAAGCGCTGGCCTTTCTCGCTGCTGATGAAGGCGCTTATGCCACGCTTATATGTCTGTACTTTTCCCATTGTGGTCGTTGGTTATCGTAGTAAGATGAGAGAGAGTTGTTTTATCTTTTTTTGTTCTGCTTCTGGCCTTTGGCAAACCCGATTTGTGTGCGCACGCAGCGGAAGCCAATGTATGAGCGCTGTTCGTTCTGATATTCCCACATGCGGAGGTCGGAGCGGACGTTGTGTGCCACGTCTTTCCATGAACCGCCGCGGATGATCTTGCGCTTCATCTTATAGGGGTCTTCCTCGGCTGCATTGTAGCGGTACTCCGGATTGAGGTCGGAAGTGAGTTTGCCCACGCTCTCGGTGAAGGCAGTGGAAGTCCATTCGCTCACGTTACCTGCCATATCATAGAGGCCGAAGTCGTTGGGGGCGTATGTGCCCACGCGCGAGGTGATTACGTGGCCGTCTTTCACATAGTTGCCCTCCATTGGCTTGAAGTTGGCGTAGAAGCAGCCCTTGTCGTCGCTCATTGTGAGGTCGCCGTCCCAGGGATACATGTTTTCGTCTACGCCCGCACGTGCTGCATACTCCCATTCAGCTTCGGTGGGAAGACGGTAGGGTTCGATGTAGACACCTTCCTTGCCGAGCGAACGCTTGAGGAAGTCGGTACGCCAGTTGGCGAACGCATTTGCCTGCTCCCAGCTGACACCTACTACGGGGTAGTCGCTGTAGCCTCCGTGAGAGAAGTACATACGCACGTAGGGTTCGTTGTAGGCATTCTCGAAGTCGTTGACCCAGGCGGTGGTGTCGGGATATACGTTTACGATATATGTATTGAGGAAGTCATATTCGCCGCTGAGGGGGCGTGAGATAGTCTGACGGATAATCTCACCCTCATCGTTGATATATGCCGTATCTTTCGATATGGTGGGTACGGTTGTGGGGGTGGGGCGGTCGGTATTGTATTCGCGACGCTTCGGGTCGAGGCGGTTGCGACGGCGTGCCGCTTCGGTGTGGTTGTACACTTCGTAGCGGTAGTTGAGCTGGTCGGCGTCGAGTTCGCGCACGCCTGTTATAGGATTTGTCTTGTATACGCTTTCGATAGCACGGAGTTCGTCTTCGTTGGGGTTGCGCCAGGGTATGGCCTTGTTCCAGTTGAGGTGAGGAGTCACGGGGTTGCCCTCGCGGTCTTCTTCAATCTTGAAGTCCTCGTTGCCTCCGTATGCAGGGTCGGCGAGACGCTCTCTGATGATAGAGTCGCGCACCCAGAGCACGAACTGCTTGTATTTGCCGTTGGTAATCTCGGTTTCGTCCATCCAGAATCCGTCAACAGATATACCGCGGGCATTAGCCTGAAGATTCCAAACGGAGTCGGGCTTGCCGACACCGACTTTCATCGAACCTCTGTCTACCAGCACCATGCCGTAGGGAGTAGGTTCGGCCCAGCTTGAGCCTCCTACACCGGTGACTTCGCCTCCGGCGGAGCCTTGACCGCCGGCAGCGCAGGATGCCAGAGCGGCGGCAGTGATGCACGAAAACAATATCTGATTGGCTTTTTTCATATTGAGTTTTGTCTCTTGTATTTTCTGTTGGTTAGTGTATGAGAGTGTCTTCCTTACATTATTCGGACGCTCTTATGGCGGTGCCGGTTTTTCTCGGAGAGGTCGAGTTTCAGACTATAGCCTACAAACAGTTCGTGGCTTCCGGAGGATGCCGACCGTATTTTCGACATTGAATAGTCGTAGCTGTAACCGATGAAGAAATTCTTCAGTTCGGCCGAGAGAGTCGCTATCAGGGCGTCGTCGTAGCGGTATCCGATACCGAAAGAGAACATCTTGCGGTAGCGAGCCCGTGCTGTGAGTTCCGCTCCTGTGAAATTGAAATCACTCTTGACGAGAATCGACGGTACTAATTCAATTAACGTGTTTTTTATCGGAATATTGCACCCGGCGGTAAAATAAAGTGTGCGACGGGCCTGAAATTCGTACTTTCTGTCGCCCGAAGTCTCCGAACCACCGCTCGACGAGGCCACATTCATGGTCACGGTCGGCGATGTGAGATGCGTGCACGAGAGGCCGGCGTAGAACTTCGGATGTTCGTACCAGATACCTGCGCCCAGGTCGAGGGCGGTGCCGTGGATATCGGTGGTGGGGATAGCGTCGTCGGTGCTTTCGTGGTAGTCGTCATCATCGGGGATGTAGACTTCGCTGCCTTTGAACGACTGGTCGTACATACCTATCTGCAGACCTACGCTCCACATACCGCCCCACTTTTTGAGCTTATATGCTATCTGCGCACCCAGGTCGAGCGTCTTGTAGAGGCCGATGCTCTCCTGCGATACCTTGACACCTACGCCGAGACGCTTGCCTCCGAGAAGGAAGGGCATATCCGCCACGCCTGCAAAGGTCTGCGGAGCGCCGTCGATACCTACCCACTGGAGGCGGGCACCGCCGCGGATGCGGATGAAATCGGTGTTGCCGATAGCCGATGGGTTGTAGTATGAGGGTACCTCGTAATACTGGGAAAGCTGTACGTCGGTCTGGGCTTTGACAGCGAGGCTGCCAAGCATGGAAACTGCTATGACGAGTAGAAGGATTCGTATTCTCATAGCATTATTCGAAATTGAATGTTATAACTATCATCTTCGACGTGGCCTTTGACAGCGACTGTGTGAATTTGAACTTCGCGGGGTCGTCCACAAGGTCGGGGCGGTCGTGCTGAAGTACATCCGCGAGACCGAAACAGAATTTAATCTCGGGGTTGAGCTTGAAGTAGGGCAGGTAGAAATCGCAGCCGAAGCCTACCGATATATACGCGTCGGAAGATTTGAGCTGAAGTATATCGCTCCGCTTTTTGGTGACGTCGAAAGCGGGCATTATGCCGCCGAGCACGTAGGGGCGGGCGTTGCGGTAGCGCTGTGCCGAAAATTTGATATCGACGGGAAGCACTACAAAGGTCGATTTGATATTCTGACGCTCGGTGGCTCCCGAAGTAACTTCACGCATGGTCACATCGCGACTGCCGAAATACATACCGGGGCTGACTCGGAGCGAAAAATATGTGTTGAGCCGTAGATTGAAGAGGCCGTTGACACAGAATCCGGGCTGATAACCGGGCTGGTCGATACGCCACTCCTCACCGCTTTCAGTGATAAACCCGTTGTGGGTGAAGCGGAGGTCGGAGGCGTAGGCACCGATAGAGAAGCCAAGATGCCAGGGACGCAGGTCGGCGTAAGGCTTATTCTGGATTTTGTCGTTGAATGGCCTTGCGTCTGCGGTCAGGCATGAGGCCAGTGCGGCAAACAGTATTGTGACAAGTACCGATAGATGTTTCATCAGGTATTTAACGTGATAAGTCGGCTCTTTATTGTATTTACCGCTCTGTGCAGGGTGTGTTTACTGCCGTTCGCCGGGCAGAAGGTGACGGATAGCGAGACCGAGGTCTCGGAAAAACAGTGTCACCGGGGTGATGATCGGACGGAAACTCGTAGACTTTGTGGGCGCGAAGAGGTTGAGCGCGGCGGGGCAGCATACCACTTCGATTTCCTCGGGAAGCTTTACGGCGTCGCCGTCGACGTGTCCCGAGCCCTCAGACTTTCGCTTGATCTTGAGCGATGAAGCTCTGAATACGTCCACAAAGGCATTTCTGCGTATGAGGCCGGTGAGGATGTCGAGGCCGGCTATTGCCTGCGCTATAAGGTTGCCGGTGTGTACGATAGTTACGTCAAGCTCGCCGTCGGTAATAGAGGCTGTTGGGGCAATGAAAGCGTTGTTGCCATACTGGGAGGCATTGCAGCACACCACGAGGAAAGCACGCTCGGTGATGACCTTCCCGTCGACTTCGATAGTATATTCTTCGGGTCGGAATTTGATGTATTCGTTTATCACATTGCGCAGATACATCAATATTCCACGCCGTTTCTCGCGGGCGCAACGCTCGCTCACGGCAGCGTCGAAGCCCACACCGAAGGTGCAGAAAAACGGATTGCCGTTTGCCATACCGTAGTCGGCCTTCACAGTGTTGCCTGCCGCGATAATGCTTATCGAGCGGGCAAGGTCGATAGGGATACCTACGTGGCGTGCAAGGCCGTTGCCCGAGCCGGTGGGGATGATGCCGAGAACAGTGTCGGTGCCTGTAAGACCCGATGCGATTTCGTTGACTGTCCCGTCGCCTCCGCAGGCAATTACAGCACCGTAGCCCTTTGCCGAAGCTTCCCGGGCAAGTTCGTGGCCGTGCCCGGGAGCTTTGGTAAAGACTATGTCATAGTCGATGCCCTTCTCCCTGAGGAGATGACAGATAAGAGGCACAAGTTTGTGCTTCGATACAACGCCTGACGCGGGATTGACTATGAGCAGATGTTTCACGCTTCTTTTTCTGCGAATTCCATGAGGTAGGCCTTGATGAATTCGTCAAGGTCACCGTCCATTACACCGCCGACATCGGAGGTCTGATAGTTTGTGCGGTGGTCTTTCACGCGGCGGTCGTCGAATACGTAGGACCGAATCTGCGAGCCCCATTCAATCTTCTTCTTGCCGGCTTCAACCTTGGCCTGCTCGGCCATACGGTGCTCAAGCTCCTTGGCATAGAGGATAGAACGCAGCTGGCGGAGAGCGTTCTCCTTATTCTTGGGCTGGTCGCGTGTCTCGGTGTTTTCAATGAGGATTTCCTCCTTCTCGCCTGTGTAGGGGTCGGTGAACTGATAGCGGAGACGGACACCCGACTCTACCTTGTTCACATTCTGACCACCGGCACCACCCGAGCGGAAAGTATCCCACGAGAGGAGTGCGGGCTCTACCTTGATTTCGATAGTATCGTCGACGAGCGGTGTGACGAATACCGAGGCAAACGATGTCATGCGCTTACCCTGAGCGTTATAGGGCGAAACGCGCACGAGGCGATGCACGCCGTTCTCGCTCTTGAGGAAGCCGTAGGCAAAGTCGCCCTCGATGTTGAGGGTACAGCTCTTGATACCGGCCTCGTCGCCGTCGATAAGGTTGGCGACAGAAGTCTTGTAGCCGTGGTCTTCGGCCCAGCGCATGTACATACGCATAAGCATCGAAGCCCAGTCCTGGCTTTCGGTACCGCCGGCACCGGAGTTGATTTTGAGCACGGCGCTCATTATGTCTTCCTCGCGGCGCAGCATGTTGCGGAGCTCGAGGTCTTCAAGCACCTTCTGGGCATGCGCGTAGGCGGCATCGACATCTTCTTCGGTGACGAGCTCTTCCTTAAGGAACTCCAGCGAAAGTTTGAGTTCGTCGACAGCGCCTTCGAGCTCGGCGTAGTCGGCAATCCACTTCTGGAGGTCTTTTATTTTTTTCATCTGGCGCTGGGCGGCTTCTGCATTTTCCCAGAAACCGTCGGCCATAGTACGTAATTGTTCTTCTTCGACAGCTATTTTCTTCCCGTCGATGTCAAAGATACCTCCTCAGCGCAAGCATACGCTCAAAAGTCTCTTTTAATTGTTCCTGTGTAATCATATTAATTATTGGTGTAGTTGGTTTTGAGATGCAAAGTTAAGGCTTTTCCCGTAATTGTGCAAACGGCACGCGTAATCGTGTAAGGCAAACGGCTGCCCGATGTCGTAACTTTGCAGTATAAAATCACACGCTTATGGACTTATCAAAAATCGCAATATCCTTTCTGAACATACTCAACGAGATGTCGCCATACATCCTCCTGGGCTTCTTTATCGCCGGACTGCTGCATGTATTCGTGCGCCCGTCGGCCATGAGCCGACATCTGTCGGGAGGCGGGTGGAAACCTGTAGTCAAGGCCGCGCTCTTCGGCATTCCCCTGCCTCTGTGCTCATGCGGAGTGCTGCCTACTGCGGTAGCTCTGCGCCGACGCGGAGCATCGAAAGCGGCAGCAACATCGTTTCTCATCGCAACGCCACAGACCGGTGTCGACTCAATTGCCGCCACATGGTCGCTGCTCGGCTTGCCTTTTGCCATTATCCGACCCATTGCGGCCCTCGCAGGAGCTGTCGGAGGCGGACTGGCTGTTGGCAAATTTGATACCGACGAGAAGGTCGAAATATCCGACGAGGCCGACGAGGCCATGCCTGAGAGTTTCCTCGGACGCCTTGGAGCAGCTGTCCGCTACGGCTTTATAGATATGGTAGCGTCGGTAGGCAAATGGCTCGTAATAGGTCTTGTGGTAGCCGCACTTATCACAGTGTTTGTTCCCGATTCACTTTTTACAGGTCTGAGCAATCATCCTTTGCTTGCCATGCTCGCCGTGGTAGTGGTGGCCATACCTATGTATATATGCGCTACTGGCTCTATACCTATCGCACTTTCGCTCATGCTCAAGGGCCTTTCGCCCGGCATAGCCTTTGTGATGCTCATGGCCGGTCCCGCTGCCAATTTCGCTTCGATAATGATTCTGAACAGAACCATGGGCCGACGCGCCACAGCTCTCTATGTAGGGTCGGTAGTGGCTACAGCCATAGGATTCGGTCTCGTCATCGACCTGCTCCTTCCGCGTGAATGGTTTGTGCCTGCGGGTGCCCTTACCGAACACTGCCACGTGACCTTCGATTGGTTTGCCACACTATGCAGCGCACTGCTCACGGGGCTGCTGATATACTCGGCTTTCAAGTCGGGAAAACACGAACATAATCATAAAATAATCAACGATATGACACACACTTATACTATTAAAGGAATGAACTGCCCCCACTGCCGCGCTTCGGTAGAGAAAGCTATCGCAGGAGTAGAGGGCGTCGAAGAAGTTTCGGTAAGCCTTGCCGACGGCAACGCCACTGTTTCCGGCACTGCTACCGCCGACGCTATTGCCGAGGCCGTACGCCTCGCAGGCTTCGAGTGCGAAGCATGATAGTCTTCGGGAAGATATGAAAAAAAGAACTCCGGCTACAGAAGTGTGGCCGGAGTTCTTTTTTTAGACTTTCACTCTTTTAGAAGTGGCTGCTGCCGTCGAAGCAGTGTGTGCACACTTTGCACTTGGGCAGGCCGATAGATTCGATGAGTGTTTCGAGCGGGTTGAACTTGAGAGATGTCAGGCCGAAGCGTTCGCGGATTTTCTCGACGAGCGCATTGTACTCGGGAGTGCCAGTAGTAGCGTATTTATCGAGATTCTTGTTGGCGTCGCCTTCAAGTTCTTCGATTATGCGGCGGGTGATAAGCTCCATGTCGCTCTTCGAGGATGTGAATCCGAGGTAGCGGCAACCGTAGATGAGCGGAGGGCAGGCGATGCGCATGTGTACTTCCTTGGCACCGTTGGCATAGAGCTCGGATACGTTGTCGTTGAGCTGAGTGCCGCGGACGATAGAGTCATCGCAGAAGAGAGCGCGCTTTCCATTGAGCATCGCACGGTTGGGTACGAGTTTCATCTTTGCCACGAGATTGCGGAGGCTCTGGTTGCTCGGAGTGAAGCTGCGGGGCCATGTGGGAGTGTATTTGCAGATGCAGCGGTGGTAGGGAACGTTGTGGCCTGCAGCGTAGCCGAGAGCCATACCTACACCCGAATCGGGAATACCGCAGGCGCAATCTACCTCTGTCTTATCGGTTTCGCCCATTGCGTAGCCCGAAGCGAAGCGTGCTTCCTCTACGTTGCGTCCTTCGTAGGTTGAGGTGGGGAATCCGTAGTAAACCCAGAGGAAGGAGCAAATCTGCATCTCTTCGCCCGGTTCTTTCAGTACTTTGATTTCGTCGGCGTTGAACTCTACAATCTCGCCGGGACCGAGGTCGCGTACGTGGTCGTAGCCGAGGTTGGCAAACGCGGTGCTTTCAGAAGTCACGGCGTAAGCTCCGTCTTTGTGGCCGAGAGCTATAGGAGTGCGGCCGAGGCGGTCGCGGGCCGCAATGATAGAATCGGTGGTAAGGATGATGAATGATGCCGAGCCTTTGATTTTGCGGAATACATTCTCGATGCCTTCGGTGAATGTCTTGCCCTGATTTATGAGTAGGGCAATGAGTTCGGTCTGGTTCGTTTTTCCTGAACTGAGTTCTGCGAAGTGAACTCCGGCGTCGAGCAGTTCTTTCTCCAGCTCGTCGATGTTCGTTATGTATGCCACCGATACAATAGCGAACTTACCCAAGTGCGAGTTGATGATGATAGGCTGCGGATCGGTATCGCTTATGACGCCGATACCGTTGTGTCCATGGAATTTTTCGAGTTCGCTTTCAAACTTCGTTCTGAAATAGCTTTGCTCGAGACTGTGTATTGCGCGGCAGAAGGTTTTGCTTTCGTCGTCGAAAGTAGCCATGCCGGCGCGGCGTGTGCCAAGATGCGAGTTGTAGTCAACTCCGTAGAAAAGGTCGGTGCGGCATTGTTTGCGGGATGCCACTCCCATGAAACCACCCATAGAAATTACCTTGTTTTGTTTTTTGAAAGCGCGAAGTTAGTCATTTTTTTTCATTAAATGTACTTGATTTCGCTGAAAGTTTTCTACAAAAGACCCCCGCCGGAATGTCCCGGCAGGGGTGGAAGTATGTTGAGCTTTATTTGAGTTCTACTATGCGGTATTTCTGTGTACCGATACCGATTTGTTCGGCGTAGTCGAGAGTGTGTGTCCCGTGACGAGAGTTTATGCGCTCTATCAGAGCTTCTTTACCGGGGTCCTCGGAGTTGAATACGAGGTCGACGCATGCGCGGTCGAGAGCAACAGGGTCGAGCGAGGCAAGTATGCCTATGTCGCCCATTTTAGGTTCTTCGGGGTTGCTGTCGCAGTCGCAGTCTACCGATAGCTTGTTTGCTACATTTATATATAGAATCTTGCCGTCAGCATGGTCTGTAACCGCTTTGGCTGCTTCGGCCATAGCTTCAAGGAAGTCGTCCTGTTGAGGAAGCATCTGCCAGAGAGAGTCGACGTTGCAAGTCCTTCCGGCGGAGTGAATATAGGCTTTACCTTCCGACGATGCTATGCCGATAGAGATATTCTTGAGTGCTCCGCCGAAGCCGCCCATTGCGTGGCCTTTGAAGTGAGAGAGCACTACGGTGAAGTCGTAGTCGGGATATGTCTTACCCACGATATCGTACTTGAGGTGCTTGCCGTCGTTAATAGGGAGAATGGTATCGCCTGAGGCATCCATGATATCGACTGGAGCTATTGACGTGAAGCCGTGTTCTTCGGCAGCCTTATAGTGCGCTTCGGTAGTGTTGCGGTTGCCTGCATAGGCGGTGTTGCACTCTATGATTGTTGCGTTGAGAGCCTGCACGAGAGGGCGGATAAGTGCCGTGTCGAGGTGGTTGGATTTGTTGGATTCGCCGGTAGAGAGTTTTACAGCAACATTCTCGCCGTCGGCTTTCAGACCGAGAGCTTCGTAGATGCGGACAAGATTCTCCGGCGTGATATCTTCGATAAAGTAGACTACGGCAGAATCGGTCTCGGCTGTCTCTGATGCATCGGCGCCGGATTTGTTTCCACAGGAACAGATCAGAGTGCCTGCAGCAAGAATAGTAAGTAGTTTTTTCATAATAAGTAACCCTTGTAAATTAGTTTTTTATATCGATAGTCTTATACCTCCTGCACCATTAAGCCCCGGCATATCGTAACCCTTGTTTATCAGATATTTGCAATCGGCGATATTGTCGAGGCGGATAAAGATGCTGCACGCGGGTGAGAGGATGAAGGTAGCCTTCATATTGAGAAGGGCATAGTTCTGTCGTGCAATGTCGTGGTCTACGAACAGGCCTCCGACACCCCGCACTTCGGCAAAGAGATTGAAGCTCTCGCTCGCCTGCCAGTCGGCCGAGAAGTAGTATTGATTCTTCGGCGCGCCGGTGAGATCGCTCAGTGAAGTGTAGAGATAGCTGTAGGTGGCGTTTACGTTGAGTGTGGGGAGTATGGTCCAGCGTGCCGATGCCTCTATTCCTTTATTGATAAACGAACCGGTGTTGACATTCTGCATGTTATATGTCTGAATCAGGTTGCTTCCTTTGGCATAGTATGCCGTAAGGTCTACACCCAGACCGAAGTCAAATTGCTTGCCGACAGATACTTCGTAGTTCCACATCTCTTCGGGTTTGAGGTCGGGGTTGGCCATTTTATAAAGATAGAGTTCGCGGAACGACGGGTTGCGGTAGCCCGATGCCGCCGAGGCTTTGACAGTGTATGAGTAGGGTAGATTGAGCGCGAAACCGGCTTGAGGCACCCAGCGCGTGCCGAATTTATCGGCGTTGGCCATGCGTACACCGCCCGAGAGCACGAGCAGTTCGCCTGCAAGAGATTGGGAGTAGGTGAGGTAGGGCGAGTATTCGGTGATGGACTTACGGGCGAGAGTACCGAGATTGCCCGAACCGACGGCTACACCTCCCGACATGGGTATCGCTCCCGAATACGTTGCGAAGTCGAAGCCGAGAGTCATTGCCGCCCCTTTCCACGGGTTGACGTTCTGGTAGAGGAGCACGCCGAGGCGATCGTCGGTGCTGTGGAAGTGGCGCGGGTCGTCGATGAAATGATTGCCGTAGCTGTAATATATTCGCGCCGTGCCGTCGGTATTTCCGTAGTTGTCGCTTATCACCGCCGAAGTTTCGCCGCGGGTGATATTCTGATAATAGATATCGGTAGATTCGGGGTTGGATAGTTTGGGATACACCGGGTCGTGGGCGCGGAAGTTCATCAACGTATAGTCGATATACCCTTTCCAGTGCTCGCTGAAGCGGTATCCTGCCTTCCCATAGCCGCTCCACTGCTTGAAGTCCATGCCATTGATGTTGCCGTCGGTAGTGTCGTACGACACCGAAGCCAGAGCGTCGAAGCTGCCATAGCGGGCTGTGCCTGTGAGAGTGCTCTGCCAGGTGTTGAACGAGCCGTACTGCGACGTAAGAGTCGCGTGCACGCCGTCGTCCTTGACCTTGCGCGTTATCACATTGACAGTTCCGGCCATTGCATTGGAGCCGTAGAGCACCGATGAGGGGCCGCGAAGCACTTCTACTCGCTCCACGTATTCCTTCGAATAGAAGTCGGCTACGTGATGAGAATAGATACCGGCAAACTGAGGCTGGCCGTCGAGCATCATGAGAACGGCGCTCGCTCTGTCGCCGCCTACTCCTCGCATTTTGATGTGCCCCGAGCCACCGTTGCTCGATACTCCGAAACCGAGGATACTGCGCTCGGTGACGAAGAAACTCGGTACGTGCCCCGAAAGTACCGAAAGAAGTTGCGATGATGAGCTGTTGGAAAGTTCTTTCTCGCCAATTACACTGACAGTGTACGGCATCAGACGAGCCGGTACAGCAGAGTTAGACCCTGTAACCACCACCTCGTCGAGCATCCTCGCGAGACTGTCAGGTGTTTCAGCATGTGAGAGGGCCGGCAGAACAAAGGCCGGGAGCAGTGCTGCTAAAAGTCGACGGATAGCCATTAGTGTGATATTAGAGTGCAAATTTACATAAAAAATCGTGGTTTTTACGTATCTTTGTCGCATAAAAACAAAACCCGATAGCTTGATATACAGGGGCTACCGGGATTCAACACTGCAAAGATAGTGCTTTTTACCTTAATAACAAAATTTTACGCTGCACCAGTTGTAGATGTCAGTGGCAAGAAATCTTTCACCACCGCTTTATTTCTTCCATGATATTTGCGGGGGCTCGGCCCGCGGCAAGTTCGTCGGCCATGAATCGGAAGTGGCGCTCGGTGTGACTGAAGAATTTGCGGTAGCCTTCGCAGAGGTAGTTGTGACCCTTTTCTCCGTCGGCTGAATGGGCGAAGCGGTTGCGCGGACACTCGCCGTTACACATATTTATATAGCGGCATGCACGGCATTGGCGGGTGAGAGTCGCCTGTTTGCGGGCTCCGAAGGCATGTTGCCTCTCCGACATCATCATCTCCACCACGCTTTGCGAATTGATATTGCCGAGATAGTGGGAGTCGAATACGAAGTGGTCGCAGGCATACATATCTCCCGTATGTTCGATCACTGCGGCGTGTCCGCAATCCTTCCCCATGGTGCAGAGACCGGGTTCGGCTCCGACGTATCCCGCCAGAGTGGCGTCAAATATCTGGATGAACACTTTGCCTACGTCCTCTTTGACCCAGCGGTCAAATATGCGGCAGAGGAAATTGCCCCATTGAGCAGGAGTGACCGACATCGGTGTAAGGCTTCCGCCCTCCACGTCGCCGGAGGCGAGCTTGCCGTCGGGCATCACGCGTTCGACTATCGGTGTGAACTGGATATATCGGCAACCGATACTCTTGAAAAAGTCGTAGAACTCGTCGGGATGCTCGGCGTTAAAGTCATTTACCACGGCCATTGCATTCCACTCCACGCCATACCGTTGCATCATTCGTATAGCCGACAATACCTTGCGGAATGTGCCTTTTCCTTGAGGCGTGTGTCGGTATTCGTCGTGAAATTCCTCGGGACCGTCTATTGAGATGCCCACGAGCCAGTTGTTGTCGCGTAGAAATCTGCACCACTCCTCGTTGAGCAGAGTTCCGTTGGTCTGCAGACAGTTCTCTATCCTGCGGCCCCCTGCATATTGCCTCTGCAGAGCCATAGCCTTGCGGTAGAAGTCGAGGCGGCGCAGAGTAGGCTCACCGCCGTGCCATGTGAACTGCACTACGGGCATAGCTTGCGCCTCGATATAGCTCTTGATGAATCTTTCGAGAGTGGCATCGTCCATTATTTTGGCTGTGCTCCCGAAGAGTCGGTTCTTGGAGAGGTAATAGCAATAGTCGCAGGCGAGATTGCACGACGGTCCGGCCGGTTTGGCCATGATATATAGCGGAGAAGCGAAAGGCGAGGGTATGAATTCGGAGGGTGTCATAGGGTAATGGATGTGCTGCAAAGTTACCAAAAAATTGTCAGATACGATTCGGCGAAATATTTAAAATAGTTTTGCAAAAAATACTACGTATTTAACAATAATTTTTCTAATTTTGCGCCCGAAATAACTAAGCCAACCAAAATCACTATTATATCAGTTTTTTGCATATGAAGAAAGCTTTACTACTTGCTGCAGCGGCATCAATGGCATTCTCCGCAACAGCCGAGGTTTTCCCCAAGGCTTCTGAAATGGACGGTGAAGACATCTCTCCTGCAGGCTACTTATTTAACAGTTACGATAAAGAATTTATAGGGTACACCTACACAGAAGATATCCTCCCCTGGAACATGAACGCCAACTGGTACTGCAAGAACTATGTTCAGCAGGGCAAGACCATCGGCGAGGGCGTAATCCTCGTTACGGGCGGACAGGTATATAATAAAGAGGAAAATATCAAGGTGCTCGAGAAGGCTTCAAAGATTGTCGACCTTGGCGGTACTGTGGGAAAAGTGCTGTGTATCAACTTCGCAGGTTCCGAATTTCCCGCGAAATACGAAGAAATCACCGGCAAGTCTCTTGAAATAGGCGAAGCCCTCCCCAATGGCTGGCCCGTGCTTTTCTGGCAATTCGACCACACTCTCCTCATGGACTACCTCCACTCGACCCTCGACGGTGAGGACTATATGCCCCTTCGCGTACGTGTAGAGCTGAGCATATTTGCCAACAATCAGTCAAGCACCGGCAACTACTGGAAGGCCTACGTAATGGACGACCAGGGTGAAGTTCGCCCCGGAAAGAAGAAAGACAATGAGGCTCCCGATATTCTCGTAAATCCTGAGGAATTTGCTTACCGCTGGTGCGAAGTAGACGAATCAGACCCTGACGATGACTCTATCTACGATGCCGGTGCAAATGCCGGAGCAGGTGAGTGGAATCCAAATCGCTGGCTCGTGTACGAATGGGACATCAACGTGGGCGGCAGCGGTGAAGACGGCAGCGACTTCACTACTAACATCCGTCTTAAAAATGAAATTCCCGGCGGTTCGCTCGGCGGCTTCAGTGTGCTCATCCGTTCGTTAAATCTCTATATCCCAGAGAACCTTCACCGCGACTATATCTATAAGGCACGCCCCCGTACGTGGAACTTCTATACCGCAGGAGATACCGGAAGCAATGGCGTGGAAGGCGTGACAGTTGCAGAAGACGCTCTGAGCTATACTGTCAACGGTTCGACCGTAAGCTTCAATACTCCCGCCAAGGTCTACACTATAGCCGGTGCTTATGCAGGCGAGGGCACAGAGGTAAATCTCTCCAAGGGTATCTACGTAGCTCACGCTGCAGGCAAGGCAGTGAAGTTTGTAGTTAAGTAATTACATTGCACAAGTAATATCCCCGGGCATTGTCGGCTTGAATGTCGGCAATGCTCTTTTTGGCAAATTAAGCGATATATGTCCGGCAGATTTTTATTCTATATAGTTGCAGTATCGGTAGTTGCCGGTATGGTGATTTCGTGCTCCGACGAGCCGCGCAATCCCGGAGACCTCTCGAAGAAATGTGAACTTTCTCTCGATGGGCCGGCTATTAGTCTCAAGACCGGGCAAACTTTCAATATCCGTGTCGCGCGGGAGACCGATACCGTATATAAGTATCTTCACCTCGTGAAAGATACCGTGCTCGACGAAGACGGCATGCCCGTAATTGGCTCGGACGGATACTATATCACGACCGTAGACTCCGTATATGTCTACAGCAAAATCAAGGCACGGCTCGTAGAGTTGGAACCTCTATATGTGCCTGCGGCTGCCGATACTTTCTCGCTCAATGTCAACTCGAATGCCCGCTGGCTGGCGCTAACGCCCGAATACGGCCCCTACGACACCAAGTGGTATTTCAATATTACCGCTACGGGAGGCGGCGACAGTCGCTTCGACTTCCGCACCACCCGCAACCGCCAATCTCTCCGTGTTAAGTGGCAGGAAATCATCACATCCGATTCGTCGGTGATGTACCGGCTCCCAATTGCCCAGTACGGCGAGAAAGACCAACCGGAAAACTTCTGAATACCCATATGAAACGCTATATACTTCTCTCCCTCTGTTTCCTTGCTACCCTGGCTGCGCTCGCCGAGACTATAGTCACCGGCGTGGTGCTCGAGCCTGACGGCGACTCTCTCATCGGAGCCTCGGTGTGCGAAAAAGGGCACGCCTCGGCGGGAACCGTTACGGGTATCAACGGCGATTTTTCGCTCAAGGTCAGTGCCCCCGATGCCGTCATTGTGGTATCGTACGTCGGCATGAAGACTGCCGAGGTAAACCTCGAAGGCCGCAATCATATAGAGATAACACTGCAGAACAATGTGAATGCTCTCGATGAAGTAGTCGTGGTCGGATATGGAACACAGAAGAAAATCAATGCCACAGGAGCCGTAAAAACTATAAGCCGCGAGATACTCGACAGTCGCCCCGTTGCAAACGTACTTCAGGGGCTGCAGGGAGCTGTAGCAGGTCTCAATATCACCAATGATGCCGGCGGCGCACCCGGCGAGGCTATGAATGTGAATATCCGCGGTATCGGAACTATAGATGAAGGTTCGCTTGCCAATCCGCTCGTGCTCATCGACGGCATGGAGGGCGACCTCAATACCATTAACCCCAATGATATCGAGAGTATATCCGTGCTCAAAGACGCAGCCGCCTCGTCGATATACGGTTCGCGCGCGCCCTTCGGAGTTGTCCTTGTCACTACCCGCAGCGGCAGTGCAGGCACACGTGTGAACTATTCCGGCAATGTACGTTTTCAGCAGCCCGTCAATATTCCCCGCTCTGTCGATTCGTATACTATGGCTCTCATGGTGAATGATGCGTGGGATAATGTGGGGCAGGGCGCACGCTTCGGTCAGGAAATGCTCAATAAGATACTTGCATATCAGCAAGGAATTCTCACCGAGGGTACCGAACCCGAATCGGATACGAAGTGGAAAGAAGTGTATTCTACTTGGGGAAACACCGACTGGTATAAGGAATACGTGAAGAAAGTGGCTGTCTCGCAGGAGCATAACGCTACGCTCTCGGGCGGCAGTCAGAAAGTTAAGTATTATTTCTCGGCAAACTATTTTGATCAGAGCGGAATATTTCACCATACCGACGAGAAGTACAGCCGCCTCGCCTTATCGGGTCGTGTCAATATTACCTTCAACCGCTTTGTGAAGTTTGCGTGGACAAGCCGTATCAGCGCTACTGAGAAAAATAAACCTTCGGCTCTGAACAACCTCTTTTTCCACAATCTCGGTCGACGCTATCCTACCGAACCTCTATATCTCCCTAACGGCGAATATCATCACAACTCGCTGATTCAGCCCATGGAAGAAGGGGGACGCGAGAAAGATCGCACTCAGCAGTTCTACAATCAAGCTGCCCTCATAGTCGAACCCGTCAAGGACTGGCAGATACATGCCGAACTCAATTCGCGCATTGAGCACAATCCATATACGCGCCAGTTCTGCCCGGTCTACGTCACAGCTCCTAACGGCACAAAGGTTCCTATATCTTTCGGCGATGTAGGGCGACATGAAATCAAGTCGGACGGAACATTCAAGGTCAGCCCCGAGCCCGGCGAATCTTACTACGAGAAAGCAAGCAGGGCCATAACTTACTTCTCTACCAACTTCTACACAGACTATTCGCTGACGCTCGGCGGACTCCATAATTTCAAATTCCTCGCCGGCGTACAGACAGAGTACTATCATCGCAATTTCGACCGCATTGCCTCCTCGGACGTTGCTATCAGCAACCGCCCATTCTTCTCAAACGAAAAAGGAGGGGAGGGCACCATGATTTCGGAGATTAACGAGGAGTGGAGCACGATGGGTGTGTTCGGCCGCGTCAATTACAACTTCGACGAGCGCTATCTGCTTGAGGTGAATATGCGTGGCGACGGTGCCTCGCGCTTCCCTAAGAATCAGCGCTGGGGATATTTTCCCTCCGTGTCGGCCGGCTGGAATATTGCCCGCGAAAGTTTCTGGCAACCGCTCTACAAGACCTGGAATTACTTCAAACTCCGTGGCAGCTACGGTATGCTCGGCAATCAGAATACCAAATCGTTCTATCCCTACTACGAGAAGATGAGCACTAACCTCGGATCGGCGGTGCTCGGTGGCAGTCAGGTGACTGTTCTTCCGGTCTACGACCCCTATTCCACGAGTCTTACGTGGGAGAAGATCGAAAACTTCGGAGCGGGCCTTGACTTCGGTTTCCTGAATTCGCGTCTGCAGGGCTCTTTCGACTGGTACCAACGCACAACCAAAGACATGGTCGGCCCGGCCAATGCTCTGCCGGGAGTCTACGGCGCAAGCGCTCCAAAGACCAACAATGCCGAGCTGCGTACCCGCGGCTGGGAACTCGAACTCACATGGACCGATCGCATAGGGCGTGATTTCAGCTACAGCGTAGACGCCTGTCTGTCAGACTATACCACTGTCGTAACAAAGTATGAATCATCCGACAATAAGATTTACGACTGGTATGCCGGCAAGCGCTACGGCGATATCTGGGGCTATGAATTCCTGGGCATTGCCAAGAGCGACCGCGAAATGGCTGCATATATTGCCGAGCACTCTCAGCAGGCTATAGGCGACCGTTGGGGCGGTGGCGATATCATGTATAAGAATCAGGACGCCGACCCCGCAATCAACAGAGGGTCCGAGACGGTATACGACCATGGCGACCTCGTTGTAATAGGCAACAATACTCCCCGCTACGCATTCAGTTTTACGCTCGGAGCACAGTGGAAATTTCTCGATTTCAGGGCTTACTTCCAGGGAATAGGCAAACGTGACTATTTCATCGGCGACAATACCAAGGGCACGTCCACATTCTTCGGCTACAGCGGAGAGCCCTGGCAGGCGACTCTTTTCTATGACCATCTCGACTATTTTCGCTTCGCCGGTTCGCCGCTCGGCGCCAACGACGTGGACCCATACTACGGTCGACTCAGAACTGACAACAACAATATCCAGGTGTGCGACAGATTCATTCAGAATGCGTCGTATCTACGTCTGAAAAATCTCACCGTCGGTGTCAGTCTGCCCGAGAGTGCACGCCTGAGCCGTTGGGTGAAGAAAGCCCGACTCTATTTCTCGGCAGAGAATCTCTTTACATTCACTCACCTCAAAATCTTTGACCCGGAGGCGCTCGACAACGACGGTACATGGGGTGCCGGCAAGTGCTATCCGCAGTACCGAACCTACTCGGTGGGTCTCGAACTCACATTCTGACACCTGATTAGCTATGATTCAGAAGATGAAAAAATATATGGCACTGGCAGTAGTTGCTGTAGCGCTTAGTTCCTGCAACGACTTTCTGCAGCGCGAACCTCTGGACTTCGGCGACAGCACGGCCTACTTCCGGTCGCCCGAAGATTTCGCGCTGTCGTGCAACAGTTTCTATGAGTATCTGCCCAAGAACAATTATCTCTGGGGCGGAATCTACTCCGAAGATATCGTGAGCGACAATCAGGTTGGCACCGGTGCACAGGCCCTTTTCTACGAGGGGGCCAAGAAGACAGTCAATAAGAGAGATTCCGAGTGGAATTTTGCCAATCTCCGCAATATCAACTTCTTCATAAACACTGCCGAAAGTGCCGTTGCATCGGGTCACGCGCAGGGCGATGCGGCAAGCCTCAACCACTACATCGGCGAGGGGTATTTCTTCCGTGCGTTCGATTATTTCCGCCTCCTCCGCAACTTTGGCGACGTGCCAATCATCACCGAAATGTTGCCCGACGATCAGGCCGTGCTTACTGCAAACAGCAAGCGCCGTCCGCGTAATGAAGTGGCACGATTCATTCTCTCCGACCTCGACAAAGCTATTGACCTTCTGAAAGATACGGCTCCCGAATCGGGACGCATCCACCGCGATGCAGCCCTTGCACTCAAGGCTCGTGTGGCCCTGTATGAAGCGACATGGGAGAAATATCATGCCGGCACGTGCTTTGTCCCCGGCAATGCCAAATGGGTCGGAGCCTCTGCGTGGCCTCACTTCCAATTTGAGTCCGGCTCTGCCGAAGCTGAGGTTAATTTCTTTCTTGAAGAAGCTCTCTCTGCCGCACAGTCGGTGGCCGACCGCCGTCCTCTTGAAGCCGATTACACTGCGATGTTCAACAACTGGGCGTCGGCATTTCCCGCAGACGGAGAGGTAATCCTCGCCCGCTACTATAAAGCGGGAGTCCTCACTCATTCGTGCACCTCATATCTGCGTGGCGGTGGCGGCTGCAACCCTTCGCGAGCCTTGGTCAATACCTTCCTTATGAAGAGCGGTCTGCCGATTTATGCCGATGCCGACTATCAGGGCGATGCCGAGAGCTACTATGAATTTCAGGGACGAGACGAACGACTCACCAAGTCGGTACGTCCTTGCGGCCGTGTGATAAACACATATCTCGGCGACGACGGTAAGAATCACAATGATACTGTCTACTACTACCGACCCCACATACTGAACTCCGGCAACGAAAAGTCGACCACGGGCTACGAACTTGAAAAGTGGGTGACCCGCGACGATGCTGCTCAGATGATTCAGAGTGCTAATACTTCGGCCGTTCCGCTGATGCGTGCTGCCGAGTGCTATCTTATCTATCTCGAAGCCTATTACCTGCGCTACGGACGTCTCGACGATAGGTGCGACAGCTATTGGCGCGCTCTAAGGCGCCGTGCCGGAGTAGACGAGGACTATACCAAGACTATCGCCGCAACTGATCTCAGCAAGGAAAACGACCTTGCAGTGAGAAGCCGCGGACAGCTTATAGATGCAACCCTATACAATATCCGACGCGAGCGCCGCTGCGAATTCATAGCCGAGGGCATGCGCCTCGACGACCTCAAACGCTGGCGTGCCCTCGATATGATGAAGAACTACCAACCCGAGGGCATTAATCTCTGGGAGAAAATGTACCTCATGTGGGATAGCTCAATCACCAAGAGCACAGCCGTTTCGCAGGCCGGAGTCAGCACTTATATCAGGCCGCTGCAGGCGTCGGCAATGTCGGTGGTATATAACGGCTATAACTTCCCCAAACAGCATTATCTCGAACCCATTCCACTCGAGGAATTCAACCTCACCGGCGGCTATGGCTCCTCGATAATCTACCAGAATCCCGGCTGGCCTGACAAAGCCGACGGCACCGCCGACTATTCTTACGATTGCGATTGAAAGCTCATTCGTTGGCCCGAATACAACCTTCAGGGCAAGTGCGCACACACTTCTTGCATCCTATGCAGGCAGCGCCGTTGCTGATTCTCACATGTCTGTGGCCGAGAAATTCAATTTTACCCAACACGTTTTTGGGGCAGGCTTCCATACATTTCCAGCATGCCACACAGTTGTGAGGGTTGATATTGATAAATTTGGTGCGCATGCGTGCGCGGATACGGTCGATTATTCCCATAAGTAAGTCTGGTAAATTAGTTTCTATTACAATTTGAAGTAGGTATGAGCAAGATTCGTCCTTGCGAAGAAGGAGTTATGGGGCTCCATAATGACTGATGAGTAAGCACGAAGATTGCCATAACTACTCAAAGAGTGATATAAACTAATTTTCATGACTTAC
>JAAVFI010000053.1 GCA_014800815.1 Bacteroidales bacterium
AATAACCCGTTTCATCAGAGAATCGGAGTGATTATTGTAGAGATTCAAGATAAGCTGATTTTCGCCGGTTTTGTACGGCGCGGCGTATGGTCGAGAATGTTAAAATTGTGATATTGCTTTGATAATCGGGAGATTATCGCTAACTTTGCATTGAGTCACTGTTGTCAGTTTGGCAAATGCGGCTTGTAATGCATTAAATCGCAGTGGGTTAACCACTTACAAACACAGAAAATGTACGATGCTTGTACGGATTTGATTTCTACTCTTTTGTAAGTCAATCGTTTAACCACTTCTGCATCGAGAGCGGGATGGATTAATTCATTAATATACATTAACACATGTACGCTGTGATTTTGCTCAGGTCGTGGTTTAACTTTGTACCGTGAAGATAGAAAAGACAAGATTGACCTTAAGAGACGGGAATATCGTTGAGGCTCAGGCACCAATGATTATATCTGCAAGTCGGGCTACTGATATTCCGGCGTTTTATAGCCGGTGGTTCTTTGACCGACTTAAGGAGGGGTATGCGCGCTGGCGTAATCCTTATAATGGTAAGGATTCTTATGTGTCGTTTGATAAGACTCGGTTTATTGTTTTCTGGTCTAAGAATCCGGCTCCTATTATTCAATCTTTGCGTCTGCTTAAAGAGCGTAATATCGGATGCTACTTTCAGTTTACGCTCAACGATTATGATGCCGAGGGACTGGAGCCGTATGTGCCTCCGATAGAGCAGCGTATCGAAACGTTCAAACTGCTTGTTGACACTCTCGGCACAGGCTCTGTAGTCTGGCGTTTTGACCCTCTAATTCTGACTGACAGAATTTCCGCCGATGATTTACTGCGAAAAATCGAAAACACTGCAAATCAGCTAAAAGGATATGCTGAAAAGCTTGTGTTCAGTTTCGCAGATATTTCAACCTACCGAAAGGTTGGTCGTAATCTGTCGGCTGCCGGTATAAATTATCGGGAATGGACAGAGAGCGAGATGTTTGAGTTTGCAAAGGGGTTGTCGGATTTACATCTTAGGGTAGAATTAGCTACCTGCGCCGAAAAGATTGATTTATCACAGTTCGGGATAAGACATAACCGTTGCATTGACCCTGAATTAATCTGTCGTCTCACCCCTGATTTTCAAGATGAAATCAATCGACTGAAAACAGATAAAGGTCAGAGAGCTCTTTGCGGATGTATATCCTCAAAAGACATAGGCGTTTACAATACTTGCCCACATGGATGCGTCTATTGTTACGCGAACTCAACTCCTTACTCCGCCCGACAAAATTACATCAGGCATCAACATAATACAAGCAACGATTCGATATTATAGTTCTTACTTCACAGCGATTGTGATTGTAGCGGGCTTGCACCCCTTGGCCTTGGCAGTGAAGGTAATTTTTCCGGGAGTAGTGGAGCTTCTCACAATAGCTGTGGCTGCGCCGCTGAAGAGATCCATCTCCGGGTTCTGAAATGGTAACAAGCAAGTGGGATCGCCGTTGGCGGTTGCCTCAAATGCACCTTCTCCGGTGATGAAGAACTTCACCCGACGGGAATCTGTCGGTACTATATTACCGTCTTTATCAGCTACTTGAACGGTGATGTAAGCGAGGTCGGCGCCATTGGCGTCGAGACTCTCACGATTGGCAGAGAGTACAAGATGATGAGGTTTTCCTGCTGTGCGGAGGGTCTTTTCGGCAGCGACTTTTCCGGCATTGTCATAAGCGACAACTTTCACTTCTCCGGGTTCGTAGACGGTCTCATTCCACATCAGTCGGTAGCGATTCTGGAGCGTAGAATCGTTTTTCTCCCTCATGCCCTGACTCTTGCCGTTGATGAAAAGTTCAGCTTTTGGATAGGATGTGTAGACAAATACAGGCGTCACCTTACCCTCGCGACCTTTCCAGTTCCAATGGGGGAGGATGTGGAGAGTCGAATCCTTCTTGTTCCACTGCGAACGGTAGAGGTAGAAGCGGTCCTTAGGCAGCGAAGCCAGGTCGATGATTCCAAAGACGGAGCTATGACTCGGCCATGCATCATTGTCATAAGGTGAGGGCTCGCCGAGGTAATCGAAGCCGGTCCATACAAATTGTCCGAGCACCCAGGGCTGCTCATCCATGAAGAAATCGATGTCGGGGGTATTGGACCAGATACAGGTCTCATTGTCATAGCTTGACGACTGGTTATTTGAGTGCACTACCCCGTTATGTTCGTTTACGAAAGACACCGGGAAGTGATAGACTCCGCGAGAGGAAACCGTAGATGCCGTCTCGGAGCCGAGAATCATGCGCTGAGGCAGTTTCTCATAAGCAGTCTGATAATATTGCGGTTTATAGTTAAAGCCGGGTATATCGAGGGCTGCGGCGAAACCGTTGTCAAGCACAGCATCAATCTGCTCCATACCGCAAGTAATCGGGCGCGTAGGGTCCAGGCTCTTCACAATGTCGCGCAACATGACCAATTCGCTCACACCATCGGGACCGCACTGACTGGGCACCTCATTGCCAATAGACCACATCACTACCGACGGATTGTTGCGGAAGTGCTTCACCATGTTGGTTACATCCTTCTCAGCCCATTCGTTAAAGAAAGCGCCGTAGCCGTTGGGCGACTTGGGGCGGAAGCTCCAGTCGTCGAACGGCTCCACCATCAGCATTAGTCCGAGTTCGTCGCACAGCTCCACCAACTCCGGCGCGGGCATATTATGCGACGTACGTATAGCGTTGGCTCCCATGTCTTTGAGCATTTCTATCTGATGACGGAGAGCGGAACGGTTGACGGCAGCGCCGAGAGGTCCGAGGTCATGGTGGTTGCATACGCCTTTGAATTTCGTCAGTTCGCCATTTAGGAAGAAACCTTGCTCAGGAATGTATTCAAGTTTGCGTACACCGAAACGAGTAGTATAAGTATCAGTTTCCGAGCCGTTTACAAATAATCTAGTCACAGCACTGTAAAGTGCGGGATTTTCAGGACTCCAGAGGTCGGGAGACTGAATGAGGAAGTTCTGGGTGAAATTCTGTCCATGAGCAACGTAAGCCGAACGGTTTTCTGCTACCTTTATGCCAGAAGGAGCGTATATCTCGGTCAGAACGTCTACTTTCTCCCCCTCGGCAGTGCCCGTAATGTCCATTTCGAGGCATACCGAAGCCTTTTCCTTTGATACAAATGGAGTTGTAACATACGTACCCCATGTCGGGATATGAACACGATCGGTATTTATGAAGTGTACGTTGCGGTACAGCCCTGCTCCGGGATACCAGCGGGAAGCCCGTTCGAAGTTCTCCAATTCCACCACGAGGTCGTTAAGTCCGGGATGCACAGCGTCAGTCACGTCAACATAGAACGAGTTGTAGCCATACGGCCAATATATCACCTCCTTGCCGTTGACCATTACGCGGGCATTGCTCATAGCACCGTCGAAGACAAGGGTGAAGTTGCGACCGGTTGTATCAGGCACTTCGAGCTTGGTACGGTAAGTACCTTGCCCGATGAAGGGAAGTCCGCCTGTACGGCCTGTCTTTACCGTTTCATCTTTCTCCTTATTCTGCTCCACTGCTACGGTCTGAAGATCGTTGGCGCGGTCAAAAGGTCCGAAGATAGCCCAGTCGTGCGGCACGCGCACCGCCTGCCAATTGGTTGCAACAGCGGGGCGTCCATTTGTGAACTCCCAGCCTTCAGCGAGGATTGTTTCACAGCGTTCGCAATAAGCGTTGAATGCAAGGGTTACCGTCAGAACCAGCGCTACTAATATTTTATGTTTAACAGTCATCATGATTTTCTATTGCTGTACAGAAGGTCTGTAACTGCCGATTTTTATCTTAGTGGGGGCTTTGGTCGATTCGGAGTCCTGGACAAATTCGCAAGACACTTCCTTGCTCAGTTGCAGCATATATACAAACTCATGTATATCTTCGCCATTCAGTATGATATGAAACATCTTGTCGGCCACCTTCGGTTCGAGTTCGATGTCCACATAGAACAGTTGCTGCAGGCGCGAGCAAATAGCCGAAAGAGGCTCTTCGTCAAATATAAGCATACCTTGCCGCCATGAGCAGTATTTATCCACATCCACATTTTCTGTCAGGGATACTCCTGCTGCTCCGAGGTCAAGATGGTCGGAAGGTTTCATAACCCACTTTTGCCCCTCTACCTCCACATCAACTTTTCCCTCAACCAGCGTCACGCTCTGAGTCGTGTCATAGGCATTGACATTGAAGCGGGTGCCCGTGGCTGTCACCTGCAGCATTGAACTGTTGACATTAAACGGGTGCGATGCATCGGAATGTACATTGAAATACCCTTCACCAGAAAGGGATACATTTCGGCATGCCGATGCCGTAGGAATATAACTGAGTTGACTATTGGAATTAAGCCATACTTCCGACCCATCGGGAAGGGTGAAATGTGAGCTGCAACCATAGGCAGTCGATAGAGTCATTACCCCGACTTCTTCTACATCGTTGTCTCTGAGTGCCAAATAAATACTTACCACAGCAAGAGGCAAAAGCAAAAAAGCTGCCACGCGAGACCACGCGCGTAGAAAATGAGAGAAAAAAGTGCGCAGGCTACCGGGCTCCACACCTGCTTTGCGAGACAATCTTTTCCGGGCTTTCTCCAAATCAATCTCCTCCGACGAATATGCCGGATGTAGCGCATGCCAGATTTCAGCCTGCTCTCTGAAATAAATTTTATTATCCTCAGAAGCCTTCAGCCATTCGAGCAGAAGCATAGCTTCATCATCGGTGGCTTCGCGCGCAAGGAAACGTGCTATGATTATATTTATATCAGGATGTGTCATATGTTCCTCAATTTACTATAATAAAATTTCCGTTGCAATTATAAGGAGAATGATAATTTTGAAACGTTCAAGGTCAGCCTGAATGAAGCGCAAAGCTTTGCTTATACGCGCTTCGACTGTTTTTACTGAGATTTTGAGCCGTTCGGCAATTTCAGAATATTTCAGTTTTTCCTCGCGGCTAAGCATCAGCGTGAGCCTTACTTCAGGAGCCAGTTTTGCAAGAGATTGTTCTATAGCTTCGTTTAATTCATTAAAGCGAAGCACATCCTCCGGCGTATCCGACATCAGCTCCTCATAGACCTGAAGGTACGATTCTTCGACCTTATTATGCTTCAGCTTGTTCAAGGCAAGATTCTGCACCAATGTGGTAAGATATGAGCGCAACGAAGATTTTATTTCCAGCGATTTTCGTGTATGCCAGAATTGCGTGAATACATCTTGCACAATATCTTCACAAGTATCCCGGTCCTGTATGAATCTGCCCGCAAAAAGAACGAGAAAGTAATAATACCGACGAAAAATCACAAAGAATGCCTCATGGCTGTCCGTTTTCAAGGCAGCCATCAGAAGTGCTTCATCATCAAATACTTTATGAGTCATCGTCCGAAAATTTGCGCAAATGTATATTATAAATTTTGTGTTTGCAAGGGATATTTAAAAAAAATCATTTTTTGAAAAATTCTTTAATTTTGCGATAGGGTATTCCATATCCAAATTGTCATAGAATTATACGCCGCGAAAAAAATCACGGCGAAACCTTAAATCAGACTATAAATCAATCCAAAAAATGAATCACAATTTCAAACAAAAAAAATGGCTCACTTTCAATCTGCCGCGATGCGTAGTATTGATGGCGACCTTAATGGTGATGCTCTGCTCAAGTGCATACGCTTCAGCCGACGACCGGAACGTGACTCTGGATGTCTCCCGGGCGAAAATGGGCAATGTTCTGAACTCAATCGGGATGCAGACAGGCTACAGTTTTTTCTACAGCACCGAGATGCTCGACGATTGCGGACCCGTGACAATAAAAGTTGTCGACCAACCTTTAGACAAAGTCCTCAACCAGCTGCTGCCTCCTCACGGATTGGCCTACTCAATCAACAAGAAACAGATTGTTTTGAGCAAGAACAATGAATCGTCCGCAAAATTAAAAGCCGGGCAAGAAGTGACGGTGACCGGTACAGTCACCGATACCGAAGGAGAGCCATTGATTGGTGTTTCTGTAGTCAACGAAACCAACTCAAAAGGTGTAACCACCGACCTCGACGGCAACTATAGCATCAAAGTACCCGTCGGAGCAACACTGATATTCTCTTATGTGGGCTGTACATCGGTGAAGAGTAAAATCGTATCAGACAAGCCTCTGGATATCACAATGTCGTTGGACGACAACCTTCTCTCGGAAGTGGTCGTTGTCGGCTATGGCACACAGAAGAAAGTGAACCTCACCGGCGCCGTATCAGTTATCGACGGAAAAGACCTCGAAGGACGCTCAGCCAACAACATGACCCAGCTCCTCCAGGGTGCGGTCCCCAATATGAACATCAAGCTCTCAGGCGGTCGTCCCGGAGAGGGCGGCTCCATCAATATCCGTGGTGTACAGACTCTTAGCGGTTCGTCTTCAGGCATGAATCCTCTTACACTCATCGACGGTGTCGAAGGAGACATCAACGCCGTAAACCCCAACGATGTGGAGAGTATTTCAGTACTTCGCGACGCCTCTGCTGCTGCAATTTATGGAGCGCGTGCCGCTTTCGGCGTTATTCTTCTCACCACCAAAAACGGACAGAAAGGTAAATCATCCATAAGCTATTCAGGCAGCTATTCTTTCGGAGCCCCGACAGTCTCCCGCGACTATGAAACCCGCGGCTACTACTCAGCGGCTATCAACGACATGTTCTTCAAATCCTATGCCGGTATCAACTATACAACCTACGATGATGAGGACTACTATGAGCTCTGGATACGCAGAAATGACAAGACCGAGAATCCCGAGCGTCCGTGGGTAATGATCAAAGACGGAGAATATCGCTACTATGGTAACACTGACTGGTGGCACTATCTCTACGACGAATCGCGTCCGACATTAGACCAGAACGTAAGCGTTCAGGGTGGCAACGAGATGATCAACTACTACATCTCCGGCGGTTACCACAGCCAGGATGGTGTAATGGCACATAACACCGATAAATTCGCAAAATACGATTTTCGCACTAAAGTAAGTGCTGCGATCGCTCCCTGGCTGCGTCTGAGCAACAACACCAGCTACCACAATCAGGCTTACACCTATAATCTGCCGGTTTCGGTGAATTCTTTCATAGAGAGCGCCGACATACATCTTCTGGCATCGGATGTCCCGGTCAACCCCGACGGAACAGCCGTGTATATGCCTTCCAGCCACAGCGGCGGTTATTCGCTTGCAAACGGTGTCACAGCCGCCATGCTCAATGGCAACAACCGTTCAAAGGACCGCAACTCCACATTCTCAACCACATTCGAGGTGCAGATTGATCCCATAAAGCATCTCAATGTTACTGCCAATTACACCTATCTTACATATAACCTTTGGAATCAGAACCGCAAATCGCAGTTTGAGTATTCCAAGAATCCCGGAGAAATCTTAACCGCCGAGCTCAAAGGGATATCCGAAAACTCTCTTTTTCGCACCAATACCGAGAGTTACTATCATGCCGCCAATGCCTTTGCCACATACGACAACGGTTGGAACGGCAACAATGTAAAGGCTACAGCCGGTATCAACTACGAACGCCGCCACTATCAGTACACCTCTATTTATCGCGACGGAATGGTCAACGACAAGCTTGACGACTTCAATCTGGCAACCGGCGATATCATTGAACTGCATGGCGGTCAGGAAGCATACTCTCTGTTCGGTTTCTTCTGCCGTGCCAATTACGACTATAAAGGACGCTATCTGGCAGAGTTCAGCGGCCGATACGATGGTTCATCGCGTTTCCGCCGCAATCATCGCTACGCTTTCTTCCCCTCCGGATCACTCGGCTGGCGTTTCAGCGAGGAAGATTTCTTCAAAGACATACACCAGTGGTGGAACAACGGCAAACTCCGCGTTTCGTACGGACAGCTCGGTAATCAGGCCGGAGTCGGCTACTACGACTACATTCAGACCATTACTACCGGCTCATTGATCAGCTATACATTCGACGGCGTTTCCAACGCAACTTCTTCAAGCGTAAGCGCTCCCAATGCCGGAGACCTAACCTGGGAAAAGGTAATTACCTACAACATCGGTCTCGACCTCGGCTTCCTCAACAATCGCCTTTCGTTCACCGGCGATATGTACATCCGCGACACCAACGACATGCTTTGCGCCTCACAGGATCTTCCCGGTGTGTACGGTGCTTCAGCTCCGAAAATGAACGCAGCCAACTTGCGCACCAAAGGCTGGGAAATGTCATTGGAATGGAAAGACGGATTCAACTTGGGCAACGACCGCTTCAATTATCAGATTATGGTAGCGCTGGCCGACAATACATCCAAGGTCCGGAAATACTATAATCCGCAGAAAATTCTCGGTACTCCCTACGAGGGTCAGGAACTCGGTGAAATATGGGGATTCAAGACCGACGGATACTTCGCCACCGATGAGGAGGCTGCCAATTACCAGGTAGATCAGGCTTACGTCAACAACCTGCTCAACGGTGCAGCCCTTGATCCGGGACTTCACGCCGGCGACCTCAAATATCTTGACCTTGACGGCGACGGTAAGATTCTCCCGACTCAGACAAGCGAAGATATCAAGGATATGGTCAAGATCGGCAACGCCCTACCCCGCTATACCTATTCATTCCGTCTGTCCGCCCAATACTTCGGGTTCGACCTTTCAGCCTTCTTCCAGGGTGTAGGACACCAGGATTGGTATCCGGGTCACGAGACTCAGCTCTATTGGGGCCCCTACTCCCGTCCTTATATATCGTTCCTTCCGAAGGACTTCCTCAAAGACGTCTGGAGCGTAGATAATCCTGATGCCAAATTCCCACGCCCCCGCGGCTATGTGGCAATGAACAACGACCGCGAGCTCTCGCGCATCAACGACCGATATCTTGAAAATGTAGCTTACCTCCGTCTGAAAAACCTGACAATTGGCTACACCTTACCGCGAAAATGGCTGAATGCCATTCATTTCACCAACCTGCGTGTATATTTCAGCGGTGAAAACCTGTTCTACTGCACTCCTCTGCGCTCACGCTATATCGACCCCGAGCAGGCCGGTGCCACAACTACCTGGCGCTATACCACCGACACCAGCGTACGCGCAAGCTACCCCTATTATAAGCTGTACACCTTCGGTCTGCAGGCTACTTTCTGAGATTTACCTATCAACTACCAATCAGCCCACAAAAGCAATGAAAGCTTTCAAATACTCGCTGCTGCTCCTGACGTGCATGTGTTTACTCAGCTCGTGCGACGATATAATCGACGAGATGCCGGAGGACAAAACCACTCCCGAAAGTTACTTTAACACGGAGAGCGACCTTGAGCAGTACACCAATAAATTCTACACCAACGGCCTCCACATGTCAAGCCTCTATGAGGACCGTGGAGATATCATGATTCCCCAGTATACCGACGATGCTATCTTCGGCAAACGTATCATCCCCGAATCCGGCGGTGGCTGGAACTGGAGTGCTCTACGCGACATCAATTTCTACCTTGCGCACTCAGAGCAGTGCAGCAATACTCAAGCTCGCGCCCGCTACGACGGTGTGGCACGCCTCTTCCGCGCCATATTCTACTATGAAAAAGTGGCCAACTTCGGCGATGTGCCCTGGTACGACAAAGCTCTTGACAGCAACGATCCCGATCTGTATAAGCCCCGCGACTCCCGCGAATTGGTGATGCAGAACATTATGGCCGACCTTGACTATGCCATAGAGAATCTGCCGGCATCACGCAACACATACGTGGTCAACCGTTACACAGCCCTCGGCTTCAAATCGCGCATAGCTCTTTTTGAAGGCACATGGCGTAAGTACCATGGTCTGGACGACTATGAGAAGTATCTTCAACTCTGTGTGTCCGCTTCCGACCGTCTTATGAACGAGGGCGGCTATTCAATCGCCAAAGATGGTGTTGAACCGTACTTCGAGTTGTTCAACAAGGAACGAGCCAACTCAAATGAAGTTATTTTATCGCGTCGCATGAATACATCATTGGGTATTTTCCACCAGGCAAACGCGTGGATATTTTCGCCCGGACAAGGTGGACGCGGATACACAATTCGCTTGGCCCAGGCCTATCTGATGAAGGACGGAACCTACTTTTCCTCACAAGACGGCTATCAGTATATGACACTGATGGAGGAATTCATAGACCGCGACCCCCGTATGGCGCAGACCATTACTTGCCCCGGTACATACCGCGACAACCAGCTCCTCACACCCAATTTCTCGGTTAACAAAACCGGCTATCAGCCTCGCAAATGGGACGGTGGCAAGAAATATGACAGTGATTTCCACAATGGAAACGACCTTCACATTATGCGCTATCCTGAAATTCTTCTGAACTATGCCGAAGCTAAGGCTGAACTGGGCACTCTCACTCAGGACGACATTGACCGCACAATTAAACTCATCCGAGATCGCGTGTCAATGCCTAACCTCAGCATGGAGTATGCCAACAGCAACCCGGACCCCTGGATGGAGGCCGCACTCACAGGTTGGACAAACGTAGAAGGTCCCAACAAGGGAGTGATTCTCGAAATTCGCCGCGAGCGCACTATTGAATTGGTGCAGGAAGGATTACGCTGGTTCGACATCATGCGCTGGAAAGGCGGCTCAGCATTCCTCCAGCCCAGTCTGGGAGCATACTTCCCTGCCGCCGGTGAATATGATACCGACGGAGACGGAACCAACGATGTGCTTCTCTACACCGGCTCGGCACCCTCCTCTTCCTGCCGATACAAATTCTCACTTGAGGCAGACCTTGACCGCGACGAAGCTACCGGCCGCCTGAGGATGCACGGGTTAATTCCTCGCAACTGGGACGAAAACCGCGACTATCTCGCGCCAATTCCCTCAAAGGAACGCCGACTCACCAATGGAGCTCTCACACAGAATCCCGGTTGGGACGATGGTCTCGAATTTTAATCAGATACAATGATGAAAACTACCAATTACATATATGCCGCAATAGCCGCAGTATGCCTGAGTGCATGCTCGGACCGTGTCGACAACTCGTACTTCGATGCATATCTCGACGAGGGCTATAATACCGTGCGCTACTGGAATCCGGACTCGCTCGCCTTTACCCGCATTGAATGGCACGAGACAAATCTTGGCGACGGAGCAACCTTCGCCACCGGAAACGTCGACTTATGGGACTCTCCCCAATCGATATCCGTTATCAAATATACGCCGGCCACACTCAACACCAAAGTGCGCAAAAACGATAAGCAAAGTCAGCTCGCAGATGCTGCTATGAAAGAAAGCGCCCTTTTTGCAGTGAACGGTGCAAATGCAGATTACCTGCTGATTGACAACCAAGTAGTGAAAGTTGGTACCAATCTTGAAGGAAAGGCGCTCCTCGCTATTTCAGACGAAGAGCTCGTGGTACTTCCATGCCCGTCTGACATCAGCATTCTTGAAGGCCGATATTCCACGGCTATGGTGGCCGGCGACCTCATTGTGAACTACGGCAGCTCAACCATAAGTGACACCGGGGAGGGCGAACGAACCGCGCGCACAATCATTGGCACCGATAGACGCGGCAATGCGGTGATCATGCTTATGAACAAGAGAGCCGGTGAGGCCGAAGGTGTAACCCTCGGAGAGGCAGCATTTATTGCTCGCGTCTATGGTCTGCAATATGCCATGGCACTTGATAGCGACAATGCCGCAACCATCTGGACCCGACAGCAGGGAAGTGTGAACGTGCCCGGCGGTGCTGTGACCGACAATTTCATCTGTGTATGCAAAATGGAACTCTTTGCAGCAGGTTCCGGCGAAGAAGATTCTCCCTATATCATTCGCACACGCCGTCAGCTCCAGAACGCAAAGGCGGTAATGACAGAGGACAAAATGACATATTTCCGTCTGGAAAGCGATATCGACATGCAGGGGGTAAGCAATTGGGAACCCCTCAATACATCCACCTGTCAGATAGATTTCGACGGTAACGGTCACACCATCATAAATTTCAGCTGTTCCTACGGACCAAATCCTTCAATGTTCGGTATCCTCTTGGGTAAAGTCAGCAAACTTCGTCTTGAAAATGCTACCATCACAGACAATGAAACCGGTATTTCAGGTATTCTTTGCTCATATCTTGGCAACAGGGCACAATTCAAGAGTCTTGTAGAAGAGGTATATGTCAGCGGCAATCTGAATATCAATGTCCCGGGTTGGGGTGGCGACGATATCGACCCCCACGGAGCTATCGCAGGCCGAGTATATTTCTCAACCGTCCGCAACTGTTACGCTGATATCAAGATCACTCGACCGGATTCCTGGGGCAACTGCGGTATTGGCGGTATAGTCGGGGACGTAGCTCAGGGAGCTGCCGTAGAATACTGCTACGCTACAGGTGAAATCGAAGCCGGCACAGGCAACGCCGGTGCAATCGTAGGCCGCGGTCTGGACTGGAACGAATGTAAAACCGACCATTACCGTGTGGACAATAATATCGGATGGATGAACCGCATCCATGGAGGCTCTGCTTCCGGACGCGTTGCCGGCCGTATGCTCCTTTTCCGCAACTGCAACAAGGATGCAGGTGAATACAACGGCACCGTTGGCACCAATTACGGTTGGACCGGCACCGACTTGTGTGGTAGTGAGTACGATGAAATCTCACATCCCGACGATGGTGCACGCAACTGCCTTGACGCTGACAATATCATTGACGCTGCAAAAGCCTTGGGCTGGAGTAGCAGAGTATGGGATTTAGGAGGTGATTTCCCTCGCTTCTTATGGGAAAATGAATGAAACATCTAACTTTAAATTAGTACCAATTAATCAACTTTTACATTATGAAAAAATCGATTTTCGCTGTCTTGGTTCTACCTATGATAGCTGCATCCTGCTCAGATCGGGAATGCGAACCGATAGCCACCGGAGATTTCACCATGACGGTGAATGCCCGTGTTGCAAATCCTTCCTCTCGTGCCGGCTACACCATTGAAAACTTAACCGAATTTGCACTGATAGTGGACAATGCTTCAGCTCCGAGCTTCAATATCAACACGAAAATAGTTCACGGCACCGACGGTTGGAACTCTTTCGACGGAGCACCCCTGCTGTGGGACAACGGCCTCAACTCAGTGGATGTAATCGCTTTCGCACCCTACCGCGACAATGTGACGATGACCACCAACAACCTCTCCATCGAAGCGCTTGCAGACCAAAGCACCGAAGATGCTGTCCTCGCTTCGGATTTCCTTCTTATGCCCAAGACTTCGGTTAAGCCGACAGCAAGCGACAAGAATCTCAACGTTGTTCTTGCCCATAAGCTGGCAAAACTCGTAATCATAGTGAAAGGTGCAAAAGAAGAAATCAATGATTTGAAAATCAACGGTCTCAAACTTAAAGGTACCTTAGATCTCTCTGCAGCAGAATCTCCTGTAACCCTTATCGAAGAAACAGCTGCTGTTGTACCCTTCAACAATGACGGTGCTTTCGAGGCCATAGTCATGCCTCAGGATCTCGACAACAACTTCTCTATCACCTTCAAAGACGGTGACGAAATGTACCGCTGGACTTATACCGGAACAGGTTCGTTAGAGGGTGGCCGATTCTACACCGTTGCACTTGAGATCAATAAACCGAATCAGGTGCAGCTCGCCGACGACATCACTATCGGTAGCTGGAACAGCAATAACGAATCCACTTACACTAAATTCGAAGAATAATCTAAGATTCTGAAAACATGAAAAATATCATAAAAATAATGAGCGCAGCCGCCTGTGTGGCATCCGTGGCTTCCTGCTCATCAACTGAAGAGCCCATCATCCCCACCAGCGAGAGCAATGCCGTTCGCCTGGAGGCTTCAATTTCGTCGAAAGACATTTTCGGCCGTTCAAACCCTGTTGCTTCTGACGAACAGCAAGGCAAGTTCAATGAAGGCGACGCAATTGCCCTTACTCAGATAGAAGGCGATATCTTCGGCGAACCCGTGAAGTACACGCTCTCTAACGGTACCTGGACTGCCGGAGGAAACATGGTTTTTGACCACTTCCCTACAATCTTCCGCGCAACTTACCCCGGCACCGCCAACTACAATAATTTCGCTCTGCCCACCGACCAGTCAACCCCGGAAGGCATAGCTTCTGCCGACTATATGCGCAAGGAAATCGCACTCGAATCCGAACCCGCCGACAGCAAGCTTACTCTGGTCATGGAGCGCCAGATGGCCCGTATCGTAGTAGAACTGACCAGCATCGATCCCAACTGTGGCGGCATCAACACATTCAGTGTAGTGTCCCCATATGCCGGATGTCCTGCTGAAAATGCATTGGCAACACCCGTAAGCGCTTACTGCGGCAACGGCGTATACTATGCGCTTATCGTTCCCGGCGCAGCCAACAGTGGCGAGGACTTCCTTGTGCTCACCACCGGAAACGGTCGCACCCTCAAGGTCAAAGGTATTCCCGAGACTGCAGCAGGCTACAGCTACTCCTTCAAGGCTGCTGTCGATGCGCAGCAGATCATGATTGTCGGCGAACCCACCGTCACCCCCTGGACTGATGGCGGCGTGATTGACGGCAATATCGAAACTGTTACCTACTTTGACGGCGGCAACGGCACCGCTGCTGCACCTTATCTCATCTCCTCTGCCACCCAGCTGGATAACATGCACAAGATTATCGTAAACGAAGACGGCGCTAACGGAGAGTTCCATTTCCGCCTTACCGCCGACATCGATATGGCAGAAGTCACCGGTTGGACACCCCTCAACACCACCGGTAATCGAATCTACTTCGACGGCGACGGCCACACCATCAGTAACTTCAGCTGCGATAAGACCGCGAATCCTTCGTTCTTCGGTATTCTGCTCGGAAAGGTATCCAAAGTACGCTTTGTCAACGCCACTATCGACGATAACGAAACCGGTATCAGCGGTATTATCTGCTCTTACCTCGGCAACAACAGCGGATTCCAAAGCCTCATTGAAGAAGTATATGTCAGCGGTACGCTTAATATAAATGCTCCGGGCTGGGGCGGCGATGATATGGACCCGCACGGAGCTCTCGCAGGCCGTGTATATTTCTCAACCGTACGCAACTGCTACGGTGATATCAAAATCACCCGTCAGGATTCTTGGGGCAACTGTGGTATCGGCGGCTTAGTCGGTGACATTGTTCAAGGTGCAGCTGTTGAAAACTGCTATGCAACAGGCGAAATTGAAGCCGGCACAGGCAACGCCGGTGCGATCGTAGGCCGCAGTCTGGACTGGAATGACTGTAAGACCAACCATTACCGCGTAGACAACAACATCGGCTGGATGACCCGTATTCATGGTGGTAGCGCCAGCGGTCGTGTAGCAGGTCGCATGTTGCTCTTCCGCAACTGCAATAAAGATGCCGGTGAATACAACGGAACTGTAGGCACCAATTACGGCTGGACCGAAACCGATATGTGTGGCAGCGAATACAACGAAGCAACACATCCCGACGACGGCGCCCGTGCCGGACTCGATGCCGACAATATAATTGATGCAGCCAAGACCTTGGGCTGGGATGAATCCGTATGGAATCTCTCCGGTAATATGCCTCAATTTGTTTGGGAGTAATTAAGTTTTTATACTAATAAGGGGACAGATTCCGAGTGGACTCTGTCTGTACGAAATCTGTCCCCTTTCATTCAAAAATTCGATTTATGAAATTGAATGTACTCATAGCCCTGTTGACAGCTTCTGCCGCAGCGCTCACATTTACAGGATGCACCGGCGACGAGCCCTACAAAGGAGAGAAGCCCTTGCATCATGGCAATGGCGGAAATAACATAGACGATCCTGATGTCCCGGGGTTGGAAATCAAAAAGGTACCCACACTGGTCAACCGCTCGGGCTTTCAGATTGACACGATCAGCCCCGGACTGATACATTATGTATATGAAGGCCGTGAACCCGTTACACAAGCAAACCAGTATATTAATGTACTGGAGCTTGACCTGACTTCCAAAGACTATAAGTTCGAACTTGCCTATTATGCTCCGGGCGACAACAATCCCACAGCAGCCGAGGCTCTGAAAGAGACCCGAGGCATTGCAGCCGTCAACGCCGGCCTCGAACCCGCTTCTATCAACATCCGCCGTAACGGTGTAAATCTTTGGTGGACTAAGGTTGATCCCGCTGATGAGATTTACGGTTGGCGACACAACGCAGCAATAATGTGGAACGATAAATCAGACGTCCGCATTGTCAACGCGCGAAAGGATTTCTTCCAGTGCAACGACTGCTATATAGAGTGTACAGAGAGGAATCTCATCTCATCCGGTCCTATGATAATCGACGATTACAAGCTTGTCGGTTCTCAAATTGTCAACCCCATATACACTCCCGAAGACCTTGATAAAATGGATGGAGGCACTCTGGATAGCTTCAGCGGCAAGCGTCATCCACGCACTATTGTAGCTCTCACAGAGGACCGCGACCTGTTGCTTTTCACTTTCGACGGACGTGCCAAAGAGGCCGACGGAATCAATATGGCTGAAGCGGCCCGATTCATCGCCGGTAACTTCAACGCACAGTACGCCCTTAATATGGACGGCGGCGGTTCAACAACCATGTGTATAAAGGGCCTCGGAGACCCTGCCACAAACTGTGTCAATCACCCTACCGACAACGGTAAGTTTGACCATGACGGTCTTCGACAGCTCACTACCTTCTTTATTATCTCTGCCAATTAATCGCTATGAGGAAAAGATTGTGGATACTTCCACTGCTATGCCTGGCAATACCGGCTTTTGCCCAATGGCGCACTGATTCAGTGGCCGACGGCCTGATACTTCGCTCATTCGACGGAAACGAATGCACCACAGGCCGCCCCCAGAGCATCCGTGTTCTCGATTTGGATACATCGGTGCCGGGCTGGGATATTCAGTTGCAATATGATGCCAACGAACGGCTCTGCAGCGATGCTGTCGTGCAGGCAGGAGGCATAGCGGGTATTAATGCCGGATTTGAACCGGAGGCATTGGATATCCGGAGCAATGGCGAGACATTAAGAAGCGTGGAAATCCGCTCCAATGACCGTCGGTGGTTCATGCACCAGGGGCGTCTTGCATGGAATTGCCCTTCCGATTTTTCCATAGCACGCCGCGACTCTTCCACGGCCATGAACTTCCTCACCTCCGGCCCTTTGCTCATAGTTGACCACAACAGCTCTATAGCGAATGGGTATGTGGCTCCCTCTCTGACGGATGATGAGCTGCGCAAGCTGCATCATCATGACCTCAACAACTTTGCGTGGCTGCATCATCCGCGTACAATTGTTGCGGTTACCGATTCAGGGCACGTGCTGTTCATCACCATTGACGGACGTTTCAATCAGGCCACCGGCATGAGCCTCGCCGAAGCGGCTGACTTCCTGGCCCATAACTTCAATGTGCGGGATGCCATAAATATGGACGGCGGAGGCTCAACCACTATGGTCGTCAAAGGATACGGTGATTCCGAGACCTCTGTGGTCAATCATCCCTGCGACGACGGTCAGTTCACACACAATAACCAGCGCAATCTTACCTCATTTCTCGTTTTAGTGAAAAAATGATACGAAAATTTCTTTTGACATCCTGCTGCCTGCTTGCTCTCAATGCCTCGGGAGGAGTGACTTCTCCCAATGGCCTGCTTGAGGCAACGCTCGATATTAGCAATATCGGTCGTCCGGTTTACTCCGTCAACTACAAGGGAAAGCCTGTGATACTACCCTCCGGTCTTGGCTTTGAGCTCAGAGGGGACAGCGATCTGCTTAATGGATTTGAAATAGTGGCTTCCGACACCACGGATTTCCATGAAGTATGGCAACCTGTATGGGGCGAGAACACCAATATTGACAATACTTACCGAGAACTGTCGGTATCTTACCGCCAGAAGGACACAGGGCGTCAAATGAACATTCGCATGCGTGTGTATGACGACGGCGTTGGATTCAGATATGAATTCCCTCAGCAAAACAACCTGGTTTATTTTGTCATAAATGAAGAAAAAACCGAGTTTGCCATGCCGTCCGACATGACAGCCTGGTGGATTCCGGGTGACTATGGAACTCAGGAATACGAATACACCGAATGCAAACTCAGTGAAATATCAAAACTATACCCTGACACGCTTGAACTGAACTCCAATCAACAGGATTTTTCCCGTACAGGTGTCCAGACGTCTTTACAGCTCAAAAGCGACGATGGCCTCTACGTGAATATTCATGAGGCAGCGTTGGTAGACTACCCTTGCCTGCACCTGAATCTGAATGAGGAAAATCTGACTTTTACTTCCTGGCTTACCCCTGATGCCGAAGGTGCCAAGGGACGTATGCAAGCTCCATGCCACACACCCTGGCGAACTGTGATGGTTTCAGACGATGCCCGACAGATCCTTGCCTCAAATCTTATCCTGAATCTTAACGAACCCTGCAAGATTGAAGATACTTCGTGGATTCATCCGGTAAAATATATGGGTATCTGGTGGGAGATGATAGGCCACGACAAACCCTGGGCTTATACCTTTGACCTTCCAAGCGTTCAGCTCGGTAAAACAGACTACACAAGCGTTAAACCAAACGGCGTACACCCGGCCAACACGGCTAATGCCAAACGATATATCGACTTTGCTGCCGAGCACGGATTCGACCAGCTTTTGATTGAAGGGTGGAATATCGGCTGGGAAGACTGGATGGGACACCGCAAAGATTATGTCTTTGACTTCATGACGCCCTACCCTGATTTCGATCTCGAAGAAGTGAATGAGTACGCCCGCTCCAAAGGCATAAAAATCATGATGCACCACGAAACTTCATCATCGATTCGCAACTACGAACGCCATATGGAGGCAGCATACAACCTGATGAACCGCCTGGGCAATGACGCCGTCAAAAGCGGTTATGTAGGCAATATTATCCCCGTCGGAGAGCACCACTTCGGACAGTGGATGGTCAATCACTATCTATATTGCGTCACAGAGGCTGCCAAGCACAAAATTATGGTCAACGCGCATGAAGCCGTGCATCCTACCGGATTATGCCGCACATGGCCCAATCTGGTAGCAAACGAAAGTGCGCGAGGAACCGAATATGAGTCATTCAAAGGCAACAGCACCTCTCACACGTGTATTCTGCCCTTCACCCGTCTGCAAGGCGGCCCTATGGATTACACTCCGGGAATCTTTGAAATGGATATGAGCAAGTGCAGCGACAATAAACATCACTTTGTGAATACCACCATCTGCCGTCAGCTCGCTCTTTATCTGACCATGTACTCGCCGCTCCAGATGGCCGCCGACCTCCCGGAAGTATATGAACAGTTCCCCGATGCCTTCGAATTCATAAAAGAAGTGCCTGTTGACTGGCAGCACAGCATCTACCTTGAAGCAGAGCCGGCACGATATATAACTGTAGCGCGCAAAGATAAGGCAAGTGAAGCATGGTACGTAGGCTCTATCAGCGCCAACGACCGCAAATCAAAGTTTTCTCTCGATTTCCTGGAGCCGGGTAAGAAATACGAAGCCACAATCTATGCCGACGCGGAGGATGCTGCGATTGTCACCAATCCGCAGGCTTACAAAATAACTAAAAAGAAAGTAAATAGCAAGTCACAACTCGAATTGAACAGCGTGGCAGGCGGAGGCTATGCCATCTCTATCAAACCTTTGAATTAGAAAAATATACAATCTCAACCAGACATGGGCTACAATACAGGTAAATTAGGTTTTAGGGGTCTCTCGGCAGCTCTTTCTATGGCGTTGGCCATGGGGGCTGCTGCCGAAGAGTGTCAAGAATTCGTCGACAACCTGCTCTCGCAGATGACTATCGATGAAAAAATCGGACAATTAACGCTCCCCGCAGCAGGGGACATTTCCACCGGAACATCGCGCAAGACTTTTGTAGATCAACAGGTTGCCGATGGAAAAATCGGTGGTATCCTGAATATCCGCGGAGCAGAGAAAATCCGTAGTATCCAAGAGGTTGCTGTTGAGAAGAGCCGTCTGCACATACCGCTTCTCATAGGCATGGACGTTATACACGGCTATCGTACAGGATTCCCTATTCCCCTGGCACAGAGCTGTACATGGGATATTCCCGCGATTGAAGAAGCTGCGGCAATAGCTGCCAAAGAAGCTTCGGCATGCGGTATCAGCTGGACTTTCTCACCAATGGTCGACATCAGTCGCGATCCGCGTTGGGGACGTCAGGCCGAAGGCGCGGGAGAGGACCCTTATCTCGGCTCGGAAGTGGCCCGTGCCATGGTCAGAGGATTTCAGGGCGACCTTAGCAAAGACACTCAGGTATTGGCTTGTCTCAAACATTTCGCCCTGTATGGAGCTGCTGAAGCCGGACGCGACTACAACACAGTCGATATGAGCCGACAGCAAATGTATAATGTCTATTTCCCGCCTTACAAGGCTGCCGTCGAGGAAGGTGTGGGGTCGGTAATGTCCTCTTTCAACATTGTTGATGGCCTGCATGCTACGGCAAATCCTTGGCTGCTCACCGAAGTCTTGCGCAATCAGTGGAGCTTCGACGGTTTCGTGGTCACTGACTATGCTTCGATCAATGAAATGTCCACGCATGGTTTAGGCAGCGATTACGACAATTCCATTGCGGCTCTAAAGGCCGGAACAGATATGGATATGATTTCCGAGGGGTTTGCACGAAATTTGAAAAAAGGTGTTGAAAACGGCGATATACCCGAGGCTTTGATTGACTCGGCTGTCTCCCGTATTCTCACGGCTAAATACCGCCTTGGACTCTTTCAGAATCCTTACAAATACAATAATACAGAACGAGAAAAGACAGATCTTTATCTGCCCGAAGCCCGGAAAGCGGCAAAAGATATGGCCGCAAAGAGTTTTGTGCTGCTCAAGAACGAAAACAGTCTTCTTCCGCTCAAAGCTGAAGGCAAAATTCTGCTCACAGGTCCATTGGCCGACAGTGGCGCCAACCTGCCCGGAACATGGGCCGGAGATGTGTTGCTTGACCAAACGAAATCGGTACTCGAATCTATGCGGGAGTATGTCGGCAATAAGTGTGAAATCCTTTATGCCAAGGGCAGCAATATTTGTGATGACCCGCATGTCGAATGGGGCATGACAGTTGGTGGCCGTGAGATGCGCGATTCGCGTAGCGCGCAAGAGATGCTCAACGAGGCTTTGGAGAAAGCGCAGAGTGCAGATGTCATCGTCGCTTGTCTTGGCGAAGGTGGCGAAGGCAGTGGCGAGGGCAGTTCTCGTGCCGATCTTACATTGCCGGACGCTCAGCAGCGGTTACTTGAGGCTCTGGTGGCCACCGGCAAGCCAATCGTTCTACTGAACTTCTCAGGCCGTGCCACAGTGCTCTCGCACGAGGATGAAGTGCTTCCCGCCATAATGAATGTCTGGTTCGGTGGCAGTGAGGCCGCCGATGCCATTACAGAAGTCGTTTTCGGCGATATTTGCCCGTCAGGCAAGCTTACTGTGTCAATGCCGCGCAGCGTAGGGCAGATACCCGTGTACTACAATCATTTAATGACCGGACGCCCCAAGATTCCTTACGACGCACCATACCGTCCGTATTCGAGCAACTACCTGGATATTCCCAATTCTCCTCTATATCCGTTCGGATACGGTCTGAGCTACACAAACTTCGATTATAGCGATTTTGAAATCTCAGACACCGAACTGAAAGATAACGGCGTCATTACCGCCTCTATAAATGTAAAGAACACCGGCAATAGAGATGCAGATGAAATTGTTCAGCTGTATATTCGCGATGTCATACGTTCGATAGCTCCTCCTGTTATGGAGCTTAAAGGATTCCAACGCCTGTCTCTCAAAGCTGGTGAAAGCCGGCGAGTTTCATTCGATATCACGCCTGAGATGCTTAAGTTTTATAATTACGACCTTGAGTTTGTTGCCGAACCGGGCCAATTCGATATTATGATTGGCGGAAGCTCCGACAAAACCCTCAAACAGTCATTTGAATACAAACAATAAACCCAACATAATCATGAAACATATCAGCACAATACGCCTGAGCTTGGCTGCTTTAGGCACTGCAGTAGCACTTTCAGCCTCTGCACTCCCTCCAAAATATATCTTCCTGTATATCGGCGATGGTATGGGCATGGGACCTTCCATGGCCGCCGAGATGTACAACCGTCAGGTGCTTAAGAACGATACACCCATCACCATGATGCAGTTTCCCGTAGCAGGATTCTGTATGACATACAGCGCCAGTTCGCCCGTAACCGACTCTGCGGCAGCCGGCACAGCCCTGGCAACCGGCACCAAGACCAAGAATGAAATGCTTGGCATGAACCCCGACTCCATAGCGGTATATTCCATCGCCTCCACCCTCAAGGCCAAAGGTTATGGTATCGGCGATATCACAACGGTGGCTCCCGATGATGCCACACCTGGTGCATTCTACGCCCATGTCCCTAACCGCAATATGACGTATGAGATTGGCGTTCAGGCAGCTGAAAGCGGATTTGAATTTATAGGCGGCGGTGGCTGGCGAACCCCGGCCAAGGAAGGTAAGAAGTCTCTGTTCGATGTTTTCGAAGAAAACAATGTGAAGGTGGTGTTCGGCCCCGACTCTGCTGCCTGCATTGGTAATGCGGAGCGAGTAGTAATGGTCAACCATTGGGGCACGGATCCAAGCAATATGGGATACTCTATCGACTCTATACCCGGCACCCTCACCCTACCCTTTCTCACCAACCAATGCCTGGATCACTTGAAACGAGTATCGCCTGACGCATTCTTCATGATGGTTGAGGGCGGCAACATCGACCACGCCCTTCACTCCAACGACGGTGGTACAGCCGTCAAGGAAATCCTGAATTTCAACAATGCCCTTGATATTGCTTATCAGTTCTATAAGGAGCATCCCGATGAGACTCTTATTGTAGTCACTGCCGACCACGACACCGGAGGCATGACCATAGGCAATCCTACCCTGAGCTATAACGCTCGCCTGCAATTCATCGACTCTCAGAAAATATCCAAGCTGGAATTCCAGAATATGCTCACACGTTCGGCACAGAAGGGCGAGAAATGCACTTGGGATGAAATGAAAGAGATTCTCATGGAAAAATTCGGATTCTGGCGCGGAGTACCTGTCACCGAGAAGCAAGAGGAAGCGCTCAAAAAAGAGTTCAACGACATGATAGCACAGCGAAATCTGGCCGACCAAAAAACTCTGTACGCAACCTTCAACGGCTTTGTCGCCAAAGTATTCAAGGTGTTCAACGACGCTGCCGGAATCGGATTCGTCACCTCAAGCCACACCGGCAACCCTGTTCCCGTTTTTGCTGTGGGTGTAGGAGCCGACTCCTTCAAGAATCTCAACAACAACATTGAGATTCCTCAAAAGATAATGGAATTAGTGGAGAGCAAATAGCAAGATTATGAAAAAAAGAAATGTCTTGCTTCTGGTCGCAGCCCTTGCAGTTGGTTCAGCAAACGCAAGCATTACACTGCCATCCTATATCACAGACAATATGATTGTTCAGCAGAACAGCATCTTGACTGTGGAGGGGTATGCTGCGCCCGGTTCCAAGGTCACTGTACGGCCCGGGTGGACCAACAAGCCGCTGACTGCGAAAGCCGATGGCAACGGTTCCTTTACATTAAAAGTCAAAACTCCTCCGGCCGGAGGTCCTTACTCGATTGCTTTTGAGGATACCGATGGTACGGTCCGACTTGAAAACATCCTTTCGGGAGAAGTATGGCTTTGCTCAGGACAGTCCAATATGGAGTTCCCCGTCGAGGGCTGGGGCAAAGCCATGGATTACGACCATGAAGTTGCCACAGCACAGCATCCCGACATACGGCTGCTGAAAGTGAAACAAAATATGGCATTCTCCCCGAAGGAAGATGTGGAAGTCGACGGTGAAGGATGGCAGATTTGCTCTCCGGCAAGCGTCGCTGATTTTTCTGCCGTAGCTTATTTCTTTGCTCGGGAACTATCGGAGGAACTGAAGGTGCCTGTGGGAGTGATTGACACCTCTTATGGTGGTACACCGGCTGAGGCATGGACTTCGGCGGAAGCTCTTGGTGCCATTCCCGGCTTCGAGCAGCAACTGACCGCCCTCAAAGAGGCCGGCTATGATGCCGATACACTTTACGAGAATTACGATAAGAAGATTGAAGCCTGGATGGCACTCGCGAAATCCTATAAAGTTGACTTTGACATGGCCGTAATGCAGTCTGGCGACAACTGGAAAGAGATCGCCGTTCCCGGCTATTGGGAACAGAGCGTACTGCCTGATTTTGACGGGACTGTCTGCCTCCAGCGCACCATCGAGATACCTGCCGACAAGGCCGGGAAAGTGCTTGAACTGAAATTCCAGGCTATCGATGATGAGGATGAGACTTATTTCAACGGCCGGCTCGTGGGTAAGTGCTCCTGGCATAACGCGCCGCGAAATTATTCCGTACCGGGCGACCTCGTCAAGGCGGGTACGAATGTAATTTCCGTCAAAGTGACCGACTTTGGAGCAGAAGGCGGCATCGTTCCCGGTGTGGCGGAGGCCGTTGTTGATGGTTTGTCCATCCCGCTTTCGGGAACGTGGCAATACTCGATTCTGAAAGATTTCTCACAGTTGCCGCCTAAGCCTGTCTCTCCGCGATGGCCGAACTATCCGACCGTCCTCTATAATGCAATGATCTCACCCTTGAAAAATATGCCCTTGAAAGGCGTGCTTTGGTATCAGGGTTGCGCCAATGTAGGACGCGACCGGCAATATGAATCGCTGTTCAAGGCCCTTATCAACGATTGGCGCAAATTATGGGGCGAACAGACTCCGTTCTATTTCGTTCAGCTGGCCGGCTACCTGCAACCTCTGCCGGTGCAACCCAATTCACCTTGGGCCGCTCTTCGGAATGCACAGGCAAAGGCGCTTGAATTGGAGAATACAGGTATGGCTGTCGCAATCGACCTCGGCAACCCGGTCGACATCCATCCCAAAAACAAGAAGGATGTTGCACATAGGCTCGCCCTCATAGCCTTGAATCGCGATTATGGGAAGGATTGCATTTATCAATCTCCCCGCTGCATCTCTGTCAAACCCTCAGGTAATTCCTTAGAACTCAAATTTGACGCACCGATTCATTCCTCCACCAACGCCATCACAGGATTTATCATTGCAGGTGCTGACGGCGTATTCACTACCGCCACTCCGGTCGCCGTGGACGACTGCACTCTCCTCATATCCGCGCCTTCAGTCTCCAAACCCGCATTTGTGCGCTACAACTGGGCCGACGATCCCTGTGGAAATCTGTATGGCCCAACCGGATTACCGGTGGCTCCTTTCGCCAACGATAAATAATTCAACTTTCACAAGCAAAAGTTGATGTTGAACTTACAAAACTTTAAAAGAAACAATATGAGAAAGATACTTCTTGCACTGACTCTCCTCATAGGCCTCTACGCTTTTGCGTGGCAACCGGCCGGCAACCATATCCGCACGCGTTGGGCTTCCGATATTAACCCTGAGAAAGTATGGGATAAGTACCCGCGTCCGCAAATGGTAAGGGCCGACTGGAGCAATCTGAACGGCTTATGGCAATACGCCATAACACCCAAGGCCGCTTCGAAACCCACCCGCTTTGAAGGCGAAATACTCGTGCCATTCGCTGTGGAATCGTCTCTCTCGGGTGTCGGTCGTACCGTCGGTGCTGACTCTGCACTATGGTATCAGCGCACATTCACAGTTCCTCAAAACTGGAAAGGCAAAGACGTACTGCTTAATTTCGGTGCTATTGACTGGAAGAGCGACATTTGGGTAAATGACATCAAAGTGGGCTCACATACAGGCGGATATACTCCATTCAGCCTCAATATCACAAAGGCCCTCAAGAAAGGGGATAATACACTGACCGTGCGTGTCTGGGACCCCACCGACAAAGGCCCCCAGCCCTGCGGAAAACAGATTACCAAGCCGGAGATAATTTGGTACACTCCCGTTACCGGCATCTGGCAGACTGTATGGATGGAACCTGTCAACGCAAATCATATTGAGTCGCTCAAGATTCTCCCCGACATAGACGACAATACATTGAGCGTTCAAGCCCTCGCCACAAACTCTCCGGGCATCGTAACGGTAAAGGTACTTGACAATGGACGCGTAGTAGCCACAGGCAAATCGGTCAATGGCGAAACCGTAACTATACAGATGCCTGCCGACGCGAAACTATGGACACCCGAGAGCCCCTACGTATATGATCTTGAGGTGTCACTCGACAATACCGACATAGTACGCAGCTATGCAGCAATGCGCAAATTCAGCACCGGCCAAGACTCCAATGGAATCGTCCGCCTTATGCTTAACAACAATCCTATATTCCAATTCGGCCCGCTCGACCAGGGTTGGTGGCCCGACGGATTGTACACAGCTCCTACCTACGAAGCAATGGTCTATGATATAGACAAGACCAAGGACCTTGGTTTCAATACAATCCGCAAACACATCAAAGTCGAACCGGCTTTATGGTATGAATATTGCGACCGAAACGGAATAATCGTATGGCAGGACATGCCCAGCGGCGATGCGCATCCCGAATGGCAGCCTAACTCTTACTTCAATGGTAAAGAGTTGGTGCGAACTCCCGAAAGCGAAGCTAACTATCGCAAAGAATGGAAAGAAATCATTGATGCTCTTTACAACTTCCCTTGCATTGGCATGTGGATTCCTTTCAACGAACGTTGGGGTCAGTTTAAAACCGAAGAAATAGCTGCCTGGACAAAGGCTTATGACCCTTCAAGAGTTCTCAATCCTGCAAGCGGCGGAAACTTCTATCCCGTTGGCGATGTCCTGGATGTTCATCATTATCCCGCGCCGAGAATTACTCTGACAGATCCTCTGCGTGCTACAGTACTGGGTGAATACGGCGGTATAGGACTGGCTGTCGAGGGCCATTTATGGCGTCCCGACCAGAACTGGGGCTATGTGCAGTACAAAACCACAGGCGAAGTCACCGATGAATATGTCAATTTTGCCAACCAGCTTGCAGAGCAGGCAAAGAAAAACTTTACCGGAGCAATCTATACACAGACCACCGATGTGGAAATGGAAGTCAACGGTCTGATGACCTACGATCGCGAAATGGTCAAAGTCGATGAAGAACGCGTACGCAAAGCCAATCAGGAAGTAATCAACTCTGTCAAGTAGCCCTATATGAGATTCGCTGCTATATTTCTTCTATTGATACCTTTGCGAATACTCGCGCAGGAAGAAGCGATCTATCTCAATGTAGATGCTCCTATTGAACTGCGGGTGGAGGATGCACTGTCGCGAATGACTTTGGAAGAGAAAGTCGATATGTGCCACGGACATAGCAAATTCACATCTGCAGGTGTTCCTCGGCTCGGTATTCCACAGATTTGGTGGAGCGACGGCCCGCATGGAGTCCGGGCGGAATTCCTCGCTGATAAGTATGTGTATGACGACCGGCTCGATGACTTTATCACCGCTTTCCCTGCTCTCACTGCCCTTGCCGCCACATGGAATCCTGAACTTGCGTACGAGTACGGTCAGGCTCTGGGAGACGAAGCTCTCTATAGAGGCAAAACCGTGATGCTTGGTCCGGGACTAAACATTTGTCGCACGCCGTTGAACGGTCGTAATTTTGAGTACATGGGTGAGGACCCTATGCTCTGCGCCGAAATGGCTATTCCTTACATACAAGGTCTGCAGAGCAAAGGTGTGGCTGCGTGCGTCAAACATTTCGCACTCAACAACCAGGAAAATTGGCGTCTTGACATTGATGTCCAATGCTCCGACCGGGCGCTTCATGAAATCTACCTTCCGGCCTTCAAAAGAGCTGTCGCCGAAGGTGGCGCATGGGCTCTGATGGGTGGTTACAACCGTGTCAGAGGCGAGCATGCAAGCCACAACAAGCTTCTTCTTTGTGATATTCTTCGCCGCCAATGGAACTATGACGGCGTGGTTGTATCTGACTGGGGTGGTGCCCACGATACCTTTCAGGCCGCCAATAATGGATTGGATGTGGAAATGGGTACTTCGTCGCCGTACAATAAGAATATTCTGGCAGATCCATATCTGGAGGCGATGCGTTCCGGGCTTATTGATTCAACCACTGTAAACGAAAAGGTACGCAACATTTTACGTCTGATTTTCCGCACGTCTATGAGCGGCAAGCGAGGTTTCGGAGCCATTTGCACACCTGCCCACTACGAACTCTGCAGACAAATAGGTGAAGAGTCAATTGTTTTGCTGAAAAACAATGGTATTCTGCCGTTGGAACCGAATCAAAAACGCCGTATACTGGTCGTTGGCGAGAATGCAACTCTTCCTCTCAACCTTGCGGGCGGTTCTTCCGAGCTGAAAGTCAAGGATATGTATTCACCGCTTGATGCAATCAGAAATATCTATGGCGAAGAAGTAGTGTATACTCCGGGATATAAATCAGGCCCGTACACCTACAATGTTGAGAATCCTGTTCCTCAGGAAGTCACTGAATCTCTTCACAGAGAAGCCGTAGCAATGGCACGGCAGGCTGATGTGGTAATCTATATCGGCGGATTAAACAAAAACTCCTATCAGGATTGCGAAAACCGCGACCGCTACACTTATAATCTCATTTTCGGCCAGGACTCTCTCATTAATGCTCTCGCCGATGTGAATCCCAATATTATTGTAGCTAATATCTCGGGGGCTCCTTTTGCAATGCCTTGGATAGACAAGGTACCGGCTGTAATTCAGAGTTGGTATCTTGGCACTATGATCGGCCCGGCAATGGCCGACGTAATTTCGGGGCGAGCCAATCCCTCCGGCAAACTACCATTTTCATTCCCTAAGCGAATTGAAGATTGCGGAGCACATGCCTTGGGACAGCTGTCATATCCCGGTGTCGAGGATGCAGATGGCCGACACCATCAGGAATATCTTGATGACATAATGGTAGGCTATAGATGGTATGATACCAAAAAGATTCCGGCCTTGTTTCCATTTGGATATGGTCTGAGTTATACAACTTTCAAATGCGGCAAACCCACTCTTGAAAAGCATGGACAGAACTGGACCGTTGATGTGCCTGTGACAAATACAGGTAAAACCGACGGTAAAGAAACTCTGCAGTTGTATGTCTGTGATGTCAAATCAAGACTACCGCGGCCGGCCAAAGAACTCAAAGCCTTCTCAAAAGTGTACCTTAAACCCGGCGAGACGAAAAATGTAATACTCACTCTCAGCCCTGACGACCTCAAGTACTATGATCCGGAAGTGAGCGATTGGGTGCTCGAGCCCGGAAAATTCCAGCTGCTTATCGGTACGTCCTCCACAAATATCTCCCATAAAATTAATATCGAAATCTGATAGTGACTATCTTACTCAGCATGAAAAAAGTATTGAACGCTATAGCCATCGCATTACTTCTTGCAGGATGCCGCCCTGCCGAACCGGCATTAACCGAGTCCGGCCTCAGTTTCGACGATTTCATCGCCGAGGTCGATGGCAAATCAACAGCCCTCTACAAACTCAATAATGCCAACGGACTCGAGGCATGCATCACCAACTATGGAGGGCGCTTAGTCTCGCTCATGGTACCTGATCGCGACGGTCATCTTCGCGATATAGTGCTTGGACACCAAACCATTGCAGATTATATTAATAATATCGACGGCAATTTCGGTGCGATTATCGGGCGCTACGGCAACCGCATAAATCAAGGTCGTTTCGCCATAGACAGCGTAGACTATCAGTTGCCTCGGAATAACTTCGGGCACTGCCTTCATGGAGGCCCCATAGGTTTCCACCACTCCGTATGGGATGCGGTTCAGCCTGACGACTCAACCCTTGTGCTAAGACTCTCTTCTCCCGATGGTGAAGCCGGGTTCCCCGGAAATGTAGATGTTGAGGTCACATACACCCTGACTGCGGATAACGCACTCAACATCTCATACCGAGCCACCACTGATAAACCGACCATTCTCAACCTCACAAACCATTCATACTTCAATTTGAGCGGCGACCCGACTAAGGATATTTCAAAGGAGATAATATGGTTCGATGCACCGGCTTTCACACCCATCGATTCAACCTTTATGACTACCGGCGAAATACTGTCTGTAGCAGCGACGCCGTTCGACTTCACTCAACCCAAAGCTATCGGTCAGGACATCAATGTAGATGACGAGCAACTCAAAAACGGGCGTGGATACGACCACAATATGGTGCTGAGAGAAGGTCGCGACACTTCCGCACCGGCAGCAGTACTTGAGGATGAAGAGTCGGGCATAAGAATGGAGGTATTCACCGCCGAGCCCGGGATTCAATTCTATACCGGTAATTTCTTGGATGGCTCAGTTGCTGGCAAGCGTGGCATCGCTTACCCTCATCGTGCAGCGATATGCCTCGAATCACAACATTTTCCAGACAGCCCCAATAAGCCTGACTGGCCTTCGGTAACGGTGCGTCCCGGAGAACAATACACAAGTCATTGCAGCTACCGCTTCTCTTGCCTTGAGAACTAAATAACAGCCAAGTAAACAGTTAGCCGTGCCGGCGATGTGCCGACACGGCTAACTATATATAGAATATCTATGTTCTTAGCTCAGAGGTTCGGGTTGATCTTGCTCCATTCAGAGATAGGAGGCATGATGCCGAGCTCAATCACTTCGTCGCGGAGAGCGCAGAGGTGCTTATAGCTCTGATCGAGTTCCTTCTCCTCTTCGGGAGTACCGTGCATGGGTTGTACGGTCACGCCGTTCTTGTCCACGGTTGTCTCCATAGCCATCATGATGTGGCTGAAGCGGTCGTTGTTTACGTATGTACCTACCGGCCAGCGGAATTTAGGACCACCCATCGCTGCCTCGATCATCTCAATGGAGAGATATGCGGGGCTCTGGAATGAGCTGCGGCCGCGAAGGTCGATGATGCGCTTGCCGCCCTGCACTACGCGCTGCTTGAGTTCTTCCCAAGCTTCGTTAGGGAATGTTTCGGTGCCAATCAAGTCGAGCAGAGGGGTGCCGTCGACGGTTGCAGTTGATGCGAATACGGCCATCTGCTCGCCGTGGCCGCCGTATGTGCGGCAATTTACGATTTTATCGGGTGCGACGTCGAACTGTTTAGAAAGTTCGTTGCGCAGACGTGTGCTGTCGAGAGCGGCGAGTGTCGACACCTGACCGGGTTTGAGGCCGCTGTATAGCAGCGTGATAAGGCCTGTGATATCGGCAGGGTTGAAAATAACGACAATGTGCTTTACATCAGGGCAATACTTCTTTACGTCCTTACCGAAATCTTCGGCAATCTGTGCGTTGCCCTTCAGAAGGTCTTCGCGGGTCATTCCGGCTTTGCGGGCTGCACCTCCCGAGTTGACGATGTACTTCGCGTCTTTGAGGGCTTCGGCGATATCGGTGGTGAAGGTAAGGTTGAGGCCTTCAAACCCTGACTGCTTCAGTTCTTCGGCTACGCCTTCGAGGCCGGGACCATATGGGTCGTAGAGGCAGATATTAGGCGTCAGGCCTTTCATAATGGCTGTCTGGGCCATATTGCTACCGATCATTCCGGCGGCTCCGATAATGACAAGCTTGTCATTCGTTAGGTAATTCATAATATCGAATTTTTAGTGTTTTATGTTCCGTGAGCCGAGGCTCAAGAGTTCAACAAATCATCGGTATGCAAGGTTCATTTTCCCGAATTTTGCGGAATACTTCGTATTTTTTGGTGGGGAGGAAAAAAATAGTTAACTTAGCAAACTGATATTGACGAAAAACATACCACCTAAGATATGGAACAGAAAGCACACCGCTATTGCGTGATAATGTGCGGCGGAATAGGAAGCCGATTCTGGCCTTTCAGCCGTGCACGCCTGCCGAAGCAGTTTATCGACTTCCTCGGTACCGGTCGCACGCTCCTGCAGATGACATTCGACAGGGTACGCGATATTATACCCGTTGAAAATATAATAATTATCACCAACGAGCGCTATACCGAGCTCGTAGCAGAGCAGTTGCCCGATATCGACGCAAGCCAGATTCTTGCAGAGCCGGCACGCCGCAACACTGCACCCTGCATCGCTTGGGCTACTGCACACATTGCCGCCCGCGACCCTGAAGCGTCGATGATGGTCTGCCCCTCGGACCACATGATTACCCGCGAGAAAGAATTCGAGCGCAACGTCCTCAAAGGGTTTGAATTCGTCGAGACTCACGACGCCCTCCTTACTCTCGGCATCTCCCCTACCCGCCCGGAGACCGGCTACGGCTACATTCAGGTAGGCGAACCCGTTGCTGAAAACATCAACAAAGTAAAGACCTTCACCGAGAAGCCGAATCTCGAGCTGGCTCAGATATTCCTCAATTCGGGAGAATTCTTCTGGAACTCAGGCATGTTCCTTTGGAGCGCCCGCTCTATCCGGGAGGCTCTCAAGGAATATGTTCCCGACATCGCAGGAGTCTTCTTCGGCTGCGAAGCCTCGACATTCCTCGACCCCGAATCAGAGCGCAAGTTCATTGCCGAAGCTTTTCCCGGCTGCATGAGTATCTCTATCGACTACTCTGTAATGGAAAAAGCCCAGAATGTATATGTCGAGACCGTAGACATAGGCTGGAACGACCTCGGCACCTGGGGTGCACTCTACGACCTCTCTCCCAAGAACAGCGAGCGCAATGTGACTCAGAACTGCAATGTGCTCTCCTACAACTGCGCGGGAACAATCTTTGCCGTACGCGGCGACAAGCTCATAGTGGCCGACGGTCTCAACGATTACATCGTGGCCGATGCCGACGGTGTACTACTTATATGCCCCAAGGCTCGCGAACAGAAAATCAAACAGATGCTAACAGATGCCACCGTAAAATTCGGTGACAAATACGAATAATCCAAGAATGTCAATTGATAAGGTAATCTCTGCGGCTGTCGCCAAGGCCGTCAAAGAACTTTACGGCATCGAAATCGATGCCTCGGCAATCGTCCCTCAAGCAACCCGCAAAGAGGTTGAGGGCAATCTTACCATTATTGTATTCCCCTTTGCCAAGACTGCGCACAAGGCTCCCGAGGCAGTAGGTAATGAAATAGGACAGTGGCTCGTAGACAACGAACCCGCAGTGTCGGCTTTCAACACTATCAAAGGCTTCCTGAACCTTACTATCACCCCCACCTACTGGAACAATGTGCTCAAGGCTATCGAAGACGACGCCAACTACGGCATAACCGCTCCCGGTGCCGACAGCCCCCTCGTGATGGTGGAATACTCATCGCCCAATACCAATAAGCCCCTCCATCTCGGTCACCTCCGCAACATCCTGCTCGGAAGCAGCCTCTCCAATATTCTCGCAGCTTGCGGCAACAAGGTTGTAAAGACCAACATCGTGAACGACCGCGGTATCCACATCTGCAAATCAATGCTCGCCTGGCAGAAATTCTTCGACGGCGCAACTCCCGAAAGCTGCGGCAAGAAGGGCGACCACCTCGTAGGCGACTGCTATGTGGCATTCGACCGCCATTACAAGGAAGAGGTGAAAGAACTCATGGACAAGGGTATGAGCGAAGACGAAGCCAAAGCTTCCGCACCCCTCATGCTCGAGGCCCGCGAGATGCTCCGCCGCTGGGAAGAAGGCGACCCCGAAGTTCGCGCTCTCTGGGAGAAGATGAACAACTGGGTGTACGACGGTTTCGACGTAAGCTACCGCCGCATGGGCGTAGGTTTCGACAAAATCTACTACGAATCCAAGACTTACCTCGACGGTAAAGCCAAAGTGCTCGAAGGTCTCGAAAAAGGTCTTCTCATCAAGAAAGAAGACGGCTCGGTATGGGCCGACCTTTCGGATGCCGGACTCGACCAGAAACTCCTCCTCCGCTCCGACGGTACATCGGTGTACATGACTCAGGATATCGGCACCGCAAAGCAGCGCTTCGACGACTATCCTATCGACCGAATGATATATGTGGTGGGCAACGAGCAGAACTACCACTTTCAGGTGCTCTCAATCCTCCTCGACCGCCTCGGATTCAAATGGGGCAAGGACCTCGTACACTTCAGCTACGGTATGGTCGAACTCCCTGAAGGCAAGATGAAGAGCCGCGAAGGCACCGTAGTGGATGCCGACGACCTTATGGAAGACATGGTGAGCACAGCCCGCGAAGTATCTGAATCACTCGGCAAACTCGACGGCATGACCGATGAAGAGAAAGCAGAAATCGCCGAAACAGTAGGTCTCGGAGCTCTCAAATACTTCCTCCTCAAAGTTGATCCCCGCAAGAACATGACGTTCAATCCTCGCGAAAGTATCGACTTCAACGGCAATACCGGCCCCTTCATTCAGTACACTTACGCCCGCATCCGTTCAGTACTCCGCCGTGCAGCGGAAGCCGGACTCGACAAGGCCGACTACAGCACCGTAGAACCCAACGAAAAAGAAATCGCCCTCATCCAAACTCTCGGCGATTTCCCCGCTACCGTAGCTGAGGCCGGACTCTCTTACTCCCCTGCCCTGATTGCGAACTACACTTACGATCTGGTAAAGCAATACAACCAGTTCTACCACGATTACTCGATACTGCGCGAAGAAGACGCATCTGTGCGTTCGCTCCGCCTCGCAATATCAGACGCAACAGCGCGCACAATAAAGACCGCTATGGGCCTTCTGGGTATCAACGTTCCCGAAAGAATGTAATACGTCGTACGGGCTAAAGATAATGAGAGGCTGTGTTTTGCTGCACAGCCTCTTTTTCTTTATCTATATAGTTTTCTATGACTACATCGCGTGAAAAGAGAGCTGTCAGGTAGATGTCCGTGACATGGCTGATGCTACGGTTTTATATCAACATGTCAATTTCCTCTTCGCTGCGGGGCGTGAGTCGTGAGGCTCATCGGGTGCGGGGCAGCTGCCGCTAAGGTGTAGAAGTCCAAGCCCTCCATAGTGGGGCCCGAACCTATGCCCTCGGACGGCGGCTTCTGAGGCGAAGATACGGGGATGAGGAAATAGGCGGTCATAGGAGCGGCCTTCGCAGGCAGATCCTCCATGGCCTTTCGACGGTATGCACGGTATGCGCTGATAGAGATGTCACGCTCTACGCAGGGCGGGAA
>JAAVFI010000054.1 GCA_014800815.1 Bacteroidales bacterium
GGGGTGAAATGAGTCGCTGTCGTACAGAATCCGTACAAAATGGTGCATAAAAACGCCTAACACTGACAGTTATCAGCATTAGGCGTGCTTGTATGTATTAAGTTTTATCGCTCAGCAACAGTCAATTGCCATCAATGCACTTCATTGATAATCAACTAATTACTTGCCGATGCAAAATTTCTCAAATATATTTTGGAGAATTTCGGGGGTGGTGATGTGGCCGGTAATGGCGCCGAGGTGGTGGATTGTGGCGCGGACGTCCTGGGCGATCAGGTCGGCGGGGAGACCGGTGGTGAGGGCAGCGGCGGTGGCGGCGGCGGCATCGGCGGCACAGCGGAGTTCGGCTGCGTGGCGGGCGTTGGTCACGGTATAGTCGGCGGCGGTGCCGGAGGCTGTCATCGCTTCGGCACGGGAGAGCAGGGCGGCGCGGAGTTGGTCGAGGCCCGTTCCGTTTTTGGCCGAGATTGTGTGGATTTCGGCTTCTGGGTATTGCGCGAGTATGGCCGTGCGGGCTTGTTCGGTATCGGATACGTCGCTCTTATTGATTACGAAAATTGTTTTTGAGGGGTCGGCTTCCGTGATGTCGGGTATTGCCTCGGGGTCGATGACCATGAGTACGATTGTGGCTGTGGCGGCGGCTTTCAGCGAACGCTCGATGCCGAGATTTTCGATTGTGTCGTCGGTATGGCGGAGACCGGCGGTATCTTTGATACGGAAGAGGTATGGGCCTATTTCGAGGGTGTCTTCCACTATGTCGCGGGTGGTACCGTGTATGTCGCTTACTATGGCGCGGTCGTCGCCGAGCAGGGCGTTGAGCAGCGATGATTTGCCGGCGTTGGTAGGTCCGATAATGGCTACGGGGATGCCGTCTTTGATTGCCCGCCCTGCGTCGAACGAGCGTGCGAGTACGTCGAGCTCGCTGTGTATGGTATTGGCGAGTTCCAACAATCTCGGCCGCGATGCAAACTCTACGTCTTCTTCCGAGAAATCGAGTTCGAGCTCGAGCAGCGATGCGAGTTCTACGAGGCTGTTGCGCAGCATGTTGAGGCGCTCGGAGTACCGGCCGCGCATCTGGGTCATTGCCAGGCGATGTGAGGCTGCCGAGGAGGCCGAGATAAGGTCGGCTACGGCTTCGGCTTCTGCAAGGTCCATTCGGCCGGTGGCGTATGCGCGGCGGGTATATTCGCCCGGGAGGGCGGGACGGGCGCCGCAGCGGCAAAGGAGGGCGATGAGTTGCCGCTGAATCCAACGCGAACCGTGAATGGCAAATTCAATGGTGTCGTCGCCGGAGAATGAGCGTGGAGCTTTAAATGTAGTGGCAACTGCCTGGTCGAGAATAGAGCCGTCGGCCGGGTCGACGATGTTGCCGAGGTGTGCGGTGTGGCTCGGGGCTTCGGTGAGGCTTTTGCCGCGCCATACCTTGTCGGCAATGGCAAATGCCTGAGGTCCGCTCAGGCGGCATACTGCTATTGCTCCTGTGCCGAGCGGTGTGGCGATAGCGCAGATAGTATCGTCGGGATTGTATATCTGAGTTGTGTCCATTACTTTGTCTGTCGGTTGAAGTCGCGGAAGTTCAGGCGTGCCTCTATGGCGTTCTCGAGGGAGTCGGGCAGGGCAGAGAAGAAGTCGAATCCGGTGATTGCTTCTACCTGGTCAACGCTCACGGCGAGCTTTTCGATGCCTTCGGCATTGGGTATGTTGGGTACTATAAATCCGATTGCTCTTGGCGGATTGGAGTAAGGCGAGAGTATGACTTTGAAAAATCGTTCGGGAACGGGTATCTCCGACTTCCCGATTTTGCGGGGCATGATGTCGGTAAGTATGGGGCCCGAGATGATTATGATAGCGCTGTCGCGTTTTGCCCATGTGCGGCTTTTGGCCTCGAGGGTCGACCAGCGTCCGCTATTTAGTTTGTGGTCCTGAGGGCAGATGTTTGTAAGGTAGTGACAGTCTGCCATAGCTTCCCGACTCCACTTCATGTCGGCCGCAGGAGCCATGTGGCCTCTGTCGTAGCCCGAGTTGCGGTAGTCGTCGAGAGTAGCGCAGTCGGGCACCGACGGGTCGGGCCGGAAATTAGATTCACGTTTGTTTGTGCCGTCTGATTCCTCGCCGGTCAGTTCCCACACCACGTAGTTGGGCTGGTGACATTCAGGGTTGAAAGATACGGTAAAGCCCTCGTAATCTTTCATTATCTGAGGAGTCGACGCCGGTATGGTAACTACCGAAAGTGCCTCGGCGGAGTATTCGCCTTGTGCGACGGGCTGACTGCTCGCGGGGGCGAATGAATCTAACGAAAAGGCGGCCGCGTAGCAAACCAGGGCAACGGCTACAGAGATTGCTATGGCTTTGAAGTTGACCGTCTTTTTGCGGGCTGCCCTTCGTCGGCGGTATGTGTTGGCCTTGTTGCTCATTTAGGTTGAGGGGTGTTGGTTAGACATTTTTTAAATGCAGCCCCGAGGCTCTGTATCTTTTCAGGCTCGATTGCCGCCGACAGACTGAATCGGAGTCGGTCGGTGCCCGGAGGAACGGTCGGAGTCCTTATCGGGAGTACGTCAAATCCTTCCGCTGCAAGTGCCTGCGAGAGTGCTACGGCACGCTTGGGGTCGCCGACAATCAGCGGTTGGATGTGGCTCGGAGCGGCCTCGGCACCTACTGCGGCAAGTTCTTTGGAGAGGAGGCGGCCAAGCTCTACGAGACGGGCGCGCTCGCTGTCCATTGTCATGGCACGGCGGAAAATGAATGTGCTCCAGAGTGCTGATATAGGCGGAATTGCGGTGGAGAAGATAAGACTTCTCGCTTTGTTGACCATGTAGCTGTAGAGCTCGTCGGAGAGCACTGCGTACGCCCCCGACGATGCAAGCGCTTTGCCAAGCGTACCGACCACGATGTCGACATCATCGAAGCAACCCGAAGAATATGCCAGACCGAGTCCCGCTTCGCCGCAGACACCTACGGCGTGAGCCTCGTCGACGTAGAGCATCGCCCCAGGATAGCGTTTCTTGATTTCTGCGATACCCCATATATCGGCCCTGTCACCGTCCATACTGTACACACTCTCAACGACTATCAGTGGAGTCTTGCCTCCGGCGCAGGCCTTTGCCAGAAGTCGGTCGAGGTGTGCGAGGTCGTTGTGGCGGAATCGGTCAAAAGTCAGTCCCGAGAGCTTGATGCCATCGATGATGCTCGCATGCACGAGCTTGTCGGCGATAATGTGCATCCCCGTAGGAGCAAGCGCCGATATCAGTCCCGTATTGGCATGGTAGCCGCTGTTGAAGAGCAGGGCAGGGCGGTGATACGCCTCCCGCAGACAGCTCTCAAACAGGCTGAACGCCGACTGCCTGCGGGCGAGCAGTCGCGATGCCGACGCACTCATTATGAATTCGTCGGGGTGCAGCGTGCTCAGGAATTCCTCCTGCAGGCGGCAGTTGGAGGCTATGCCCAGATAGTCGTTCGAGCTCAGGTCGAGATTGCCGGTGGCATCCTGCTGCGGAATCTGGCGAAGATTCCCGCTTTCGGTCAGACCTGAAAGTATGTTGTTAATAGTTGCGCTCATCGCTGATTATCGAGATTAGTTCGCGGCACAGCGTACGGAGGTCGTCATCGCTGATGATGTAAGGCGGCATGATGTACACGTTTTTGCCGAAAGGCCTTATCCATACCCCCCGGCGCACACATTCTTTCTGGAACAGGCCGACGTCGACGTTGCGCTTTACCTCAACCACGCCAATCGACCCTAATACACGCACATCGGCAACCCCGGGGAGGGCACGTGCCGCAGCGAGCTCTTCGCTCATCACATTCTCTATATGGGCTACTTTTGCCGCCATATCCTGCTCTCGGAGCATCTTCAGCGACTCCAATGCAATGGCGCAGCTCAGAGGATTACCCATGAACGTAGGTCCGTGCATGAGCACCCCGGCCTCGCCGCGCGATATCGTGTCGGCGACTTTCTGCGTGGTGAGCACGGCGCTCATAGTGAGGTATCCTGCCGTCAGGCCCTTGCCTATGCACATTATATCAGGCTCCACTCCGGCGTGTTCCCAGGCGAAGAAACGGCCTGTGCGCCAGAATCCTGTGGCAATTTCATCGAAGATGAGCAGCACACCATAGCGGTCGCACAGCTTGCGGGCTTCGCGCAGATACTGAGGATGATAGAACCACATCCCGCCCGCACCCTGAACGACGGGCTCAAGAATGACGGCAGCAATCTCGTCGGCCTTCGATTCGAGCAGCTCGGCGAGAGGACGGATATCTTCCTCATTCCACTCACCACCGAAGCGCGACTTGGGCTGTGGAACGAAGAAACGTATCGGCAGCGCACTGCCGAAAGCACCATGCATACCCGTTACGGGGTCGCACACGCTCATCGCATTCCACGTGTCGCCGTGATAGCCGCTGCGGATAGTGGCAAAATTAGTTTTCTTATGGCTCCCCGAAGCCGAAATCGCAGCCTGAACAGCCATTTTCATAGCCACCTCGACGGCAACAGAGCCTGAGTCGGCATAGAAAATATTGTGCATCGAAGGGGGCGCAACTTCGAGCAGCGCCTTACCGAGTTCGATAGCAGGAGAGTGGGTGAGACCGCCGAACATCACATGGCTCACTTTCGACATCTGAGCCGAAGCAGCCTTGTTGAGACGCTCATTGGCGTAGCCGTGAATCATGCACCACCACGACGACATCCCGTCAATAAGCTCGGTGCCGTCGGCCAGCCGGATGCGTATACCCGAAGCCGAATCAACAACGTAGGTAGGCAGCGGGTCGAGAGTAGAAGTATATGGGTGCCACAGATGCTCCCTGTCGAAGCAACTATGGAGAGTTTCATCAGTTTTCATAGTGCAAAATTAAGCAAAATCCACCGTTTTGAGGCCTCCGATACAAAAATCTTTGAGAAAGAGTCCCGAAAATTTGTCTGCATGAGAAAAAATTCTTAAATTTGCGCTCCGAAATCAGTGCAAATAATTGAAAAAAACATAATAGGCAATGAAAAGAACATTCCAACCCTCTAACCGCAAAAGAGTTAACAAGCACGGCTTCCGTGAAAGAATGGCAAGCGCAGATGGCCGCAAGGTACTCGCACGCCGTCGTGCAAAAGGTCGCTATTCACTTACTGTATCCGATCACCTCGGCAGCAAGTAAGCCATAATCGGCAGTCTTTAACCTTTTCGGCGCACCCGGACATAGCCATTGGCATGCGGGATGCGCCTTTCTTTTTACCCCATAATCACCAATATGAGTCAGAGTGGTGTATATAAGTGGTCATTTATCGACCGCGTGAGCCTTGCCGTGATAAACTTTGGAGTGAATATCGCCCTTGCGCGCATGCTCACCGAAGCCGACTTCGGCCTGCTTGCCATGATTTCACTCTTTGTCGCCGTAGCCTACGACCTCTCGAGCTGCGGACTCTCCGACGGCCTCATACACAAAGCGCGCCCCACAGAGACCGACTATTCCACAGTATTTATATTCAATGCCGCCTTCGGCCTCTTCTTCGGCCTGCTATTCTTCTTCACCGCTCCACTCACCGCCCGATTCTTCGGGCATCAGGAACTTATCGGCATTATGAGAGTCCTCGGCGTGTGCTTCTTCCTGCAGACCATGTCGTATGTACAGGAGACACGCCTGCGCAAACAGTTGCGCATGAAAGCAATCTGCATAGTCCGCGTCGGAGCCACCCTCACAGTATCAGTCCTCGCTATCATCGCAGCAGCCCTCGGCTACGGCTACTGGGCCCTCGTCTGCACCCAGCTCCTGCTCTCCGCTTTCTTCTTCATATATTATACGATAGCCTCAAAGTGGTTCCCACGGCTTCGATTCAGTGTAAAAGCCTTCAAAGAATTCTTCAGCTACGGCGTACACCTCGCTATCAGCTACCTCGCCACCATAGTAGGACGCAACGTCAACACCTTCATCCTCGGCCGACTCTATCCCACCCCCGCACTCTCCGGCGTATATTATCAGGGAGCCAAACTTGCCAACGTACCCTTCAACATCGGAGAATACTCCCTCAACTCCACCTTCTTCGTAGTCGCATCCAATGAAGAAGACCCCGAGCGACAGCGACACCTCGTGCGCGAAATGTTCTCCATAATAGTAGGCATAAACATACTCATCATGATGTTTATGATCGCCATATCGGCCCCCGGCATAGAATTCCTCTACGGCACCAAATGGCTCGCCTCCATACCCATACTCCGCATACTTGCCGTTGCCGAATGCCTCGTGTGCATCCGTGCATTTTTCGCCACAATATGCAAAATCCACGGTCGCACCATATTCGTCCGTAACATAGGCTTCATCGAGCTCGGCATCCAGCTCCTCCTCCTGCACATCTTCTGCAGCTACGGACTCAACGTAATCGCCTGGACCCAGACCGGAGGCGTGGCCTGTGCAGTGCTCATCTACGCCGTCAGCTGCCGACGACACATGGGCATGAGCCTGCGGAGCATCGCCGCCACCTTTATCGGCACAATCTGGCTCCCCCTCCTCGCCGCCGCCACCGGCATCATAGCCTCCTCCCTCACTCCGGCAGGTGCCTTCCTCCGCTGCATCGTCACCACCACCGCATTTTTTCTCATAACAGTCACCCTCGGCGAACTCTTTCACGTTCCGGCATATATAACCCTGAAAAACAAACTACTACGCAAACATAAAGCCTGACACCGCATCTCCACCACCACAAAAAAATGCACAGAATACGAAAAAAAGTTGCAAAAAAATTTGGAGGTTCCAAAAAAAGTCCCTAACTTTGCAACGCAAAACGGAAAAGGTGCCATAGCTCAGTTGGTAGAGCAAAGGACTGAAAATCCTTGTGTCCCCGGTTCGATTCCTGGTGGCACCACATAAGACCGCTAATTCTCAATGAGTTAGCGGTCTTTCTTTCA
>JAAVFI010000055.1 GCA_014800815.1 Bacteroidales bacterium
CAGGAACTGTTTCGGTATGCGCATCCTGTCTTTCTCGATCTGCCGTGCTACATCATCATCTACCACAGCTGTGCGGGCACTCGCAATCCCGACTTCCCGCCCTGTGTAGAGCGTGATATCTCTATCAGCGCATACCGCGAGTATCGTCGAAAGGCCATGGAAGAACTGCCTGCGAAGGCCGCTCCCATGACCACCTATTTCCTCATCCCCGTCTCTTCGCCCTCCAAGCCGCCCCCAAAAGAAAGAAGACCGGGTCTCACCATGGAGACACCGATCTTCTATACTTTAGCGGCAGCTGCCCCGCACACGATGAGCCTGTCGGCTCACACCTCGCAGCGAAGAGCAAATTGACGTATTGTCAGCACTTATCAAGCGCTTCTGTTATGGCCTTGCGGTCCATATCCTTGCCGATGAATACGAGTTTTACCATACGGTCGCCGTATTCGGGGTCCCAGTCGCGGCGGAGACCCGGTTCCTGCTCCATGAGCACGGCAAGTTCTTCCTCTGGCGCTGTTGCAAACCAGAAACCCGCGTCGGTGAGCTTCTTCTGCACACCCGCCTGCTCGAAGAGGAACGACATGTCGGGATTGTGCTTGAAGTAGAGCACACCCTTGCAGCGGATTACACTCTTGGGCCACTGAGTGGCTATGAAGTGGTCAAATTTATTGATATCGAAGCCGGGACGACGGTAGTACACAAAGGTGCCGATACCGTACTCCTCTACCTCACCCTCACCGTGGTGGTGATGGTGGTGGCAGCAGCAGTGACCGTGTTCGTGGTCGCAGTGCGAGTGGTCTTCTTCATCCTCATCCTCGTCATGGTGGTGGTGATGATGATGCTCTTCTTCGTGTTCGTGCTCATGTTCGTGTTCGTGCTCATGCTCATCTTCATCGTGATGTCCTTCGATAGCGTCGATCCACGCTGCCGAAGTAGCCACTTTTTCGAAGTCGAAAAGGTGGGTGTTGAGCAGACGGCTGAGCTCCACATCGCAGTAGTCGCACTCGATAATCTCGGCCTTGGGCTGTATTGCGCGGATTATAGCGCGGATTCGGCCCGCTTCCTCGGCGCTCACTTCCGATATCTTGTTGAGTAATATGATGTTGCAGAACTCAATCTGCTCAATCACAAGATTCTCGATATCGTCTTCGTTCAGACCTTCGCGTTTGAGCGAGTCGCCGCAGCCGAACTCACTCTGCAGGCGCAGAGCGTCAACCACAGTGGTTATGCAGTCGAGGCGGGGAATACCGTGGCGGGTGTACTTCGAGTCCATCGACGCTATCGAGCAGATAGTCTGTGCGATAGGCGCAGGCTCGCAGATACCGCTGGCTTCGATTACTATATAGTCGAATTTTCCCGTGGCTACAATCTCGGAGAGTTGCTCCACAAGGTCCATCTTCAGCGTACAGCATATACAGCCGTTCTGGAGGGCCACGAGGTCGCCGTCGTCCTTACCGCCTACAATTCCACCCTTCTGTATGAGCGAGGCATCGATATTCACCTCACCTATATCGTTTACTATCACTGCAAAGCGTATACCGCGCTCATTGGTCAGTATACGGTTGAGCAATGTGGTCTTGCCGCTGCCAAGATATCCGGTAAGCAGCAGTACAGGTATCTCTTTCATAGTCTGATATACATTTGGTACAGTAAATAACAGCCGGGAGCCCCGTATGTTTAGTCGGGTGGCTTCCGGCTGCTTAGAGATTATCGTTGAGAGGTATTATTCCTCGTCGTCGCGCATGTTGTGGAATACGTTCTGCACGTCTTCGTCATCTTCGAGCTTCTCGAGGAGCTTGTTGATGCTTTCGCGCTGCTCGGGAGTTACCTCCTTGAGGTCGTTGGGGATGCGCTCGAATTCCGAAGAGATGATTTCAAAACCGTTCTCTTCAAGATACTTCTGAATCTCAGAGTAAGATTCGAAAGCACCGTAGAGCACTACCTGTTCGTTGCCGTCCTCATCCTCATCGTGGCCGAGTTCGTCCACACCGTAGTCGATGAGTTCGAGTTCGAGGTCATCGAGGCCCACACCGTCCTTAGGTTTGATTTTGAACACACACTTGTGCTCGAAGAGGAATGTGAGCGAACCCTGAGTACCCAGGCTGCCTCCGTGCTTGTTGAAGTAAGAGCGTACGTTGGCTACGGTACGGGTATTGTTGTCGGTAGCAGCTTCAACGAAGATAGCGATACCGAAGGGGCCGTATCCTTCGTAAGTGATTTCTTTGTAGTCGCCGGCATCCTTATCGGTAGCCTTCTTGATAGCGCGTTCTACAGTGTCCTTGGGCATGTTGGCTGCCTTGGCGTTCTGCATGAGAGCGCGCAGACGGGGGTTGGTGTCGGGGTCCGGCCCGCCTGCCTTTGCGGCGATTGTTATTTCCTTGCCTATACGCGTAAATGTACGCGACATATTGCCCCAGCGTTTGAGCTTACGGGCTTTGCGGTATTCAAATGCTCTTCCCATTGCGGTAAGATTTATATTGATTTTTATTTGATATTATACTTATTTATCAGCAGAGTTTAGCGGAGTTCGGCGCCGAGCTTGTTCTTGAGGTTTTCTATCACCTTGCTCATCACACGGTCGATATACTTGTCCTGAAGAGTCTTCTCGGGGTCCTGGAGAGTGATCGAGATAGCGTAAGACTTCTTGCCTGCGGGCAGCTTGTCGCCTTCGTACACGTCGAAGAGCTCTACATCGCCGAGGATACGGCGCTCGGAGTCGCGCACAACGGCCTCAACCTCAGCCATGGTCACACGACTGTCGAGAAGCAGCGAGAGGTCGCGCTTCACGGGGTGAGTCTTGGGCAGAGGTGCGTAGAGAGCGTTGGTCTTGGCAGCCTGACGGCAGATTGTATCCCAGTCGAGTTCGGCATAGCTTACAGCCACCTTGATGTCGCAGCGGCGGCAGATATCGGGGTTGACGATACCCATTATACCCAGATGCGCACCGCTCACGGTGTTGATTTCGAGTGCCTGAGCGAAGATACCGCCCTTGACAGCCTCAGCCACGCGGAGCACAGGCTTGATACCAGTGCGGGCGAGTACGTTGAGCACTGCGGCCTTCAGGTCGTAGAAGCCCGCATCCTCGCGCTGGCGCAGCCAGTTGGCCTGACGGGTCGAACCTGCAAGCCACAGAGCGAGGCGTGCGTGTTCGCTGAACGGTGCCAGAGGAGCCTCGGCAGTAATACTCTTTGAGGGGTCGAGAGAATATACATTTCCGAACTCATAGAAAGGAGTGTCGGGGCAACGACGGTTGATATTGTGAGCTATCGACTCAAGACCACCGAAGAGGAGGGTCTGGCGAAGCACACTGAGGTCCTGACTCAGAGGATTGAGCAGGCGAACACACTTGGCCGCGGGGAAGTCGGGAAGTTCGGCGTAGTATCCCTCGGCAGTGAGTGAGTTATTCAGTATTTCATTCCAGCCCGCACCGGTGAGCTGCTCGGATACGGTGCGGCGGAGGTCGTCGGCAGCGTCAATGGCTGTCTTGAACGAAAGATTTGAGTGCAGCGAATCGCTCATCGCAATACGGTTGTAGCCGTAGATGCGGAGGAAGTCCTCTATCACGTCGCAGGGACGCTGTACGTCCACGCGGTAAGTAGGAACGGCAAGCGAAAGCTTGTCGCCGTCGCTCTTCACCTCTATCTCGAGAGCTTTGAGGATAGTGTCTACAGTAGCGTGGTCGAAGGTCGCTCCTATCAGACGGTCGATATCCGAGTAAGTCATCTCCACCTTGTAAGGCTCTACAACAGCGGGATAGTAGTCTATAATCTCGCCTGTAGTCTTGCCGCCTGCGAGCTCGCAGATGAGCGATGCGGCATACTTGAGAGCGTACATACATCCGTTGGGGTCGACACCGCGCTCGAAGCGGAACGACGAATCGGTGCTGATACCGTGGCGACGAGCCGTACGGCGTACAGAAGTTGCATTGAAGCAGGCCGATTCGAGGAATACGCGGGTAGTCTCCTCGGTAGTTCCCGAGTTAAGACCGCCGAATACACCTGCCATGCACTTCTCTTCCTTACCGTCGCAAATCATCAGGTCGGCGGCATCGAGAGTGTGCTCTACACCGTCGAGAGTGGTGAACTTACCGCCCTGAGTAGCGCGGCGCACCACAATGCGGTTGTCGGCCAGTGTATCGGCGTCGAACGCATGGAGGGGCTGGCCGATAGCGTGGAGTATGAAGTTGGTGATATCCACCACATTGTTTATCGGATGCATGCCTATGGTCGAGAGGTGGCGCTGGAGCCATTCGGGGCTGGGGCCTACCTTCACACCTTCGATAGTGATACCGCAGTAGCGGGTAACACCGTCGGGAGCCTCTACAGTCACGCTCACGCCCTTGCCGGCAGGATTGTCAATCTTGAAATCCTCTACCGAAGGCTTGTGAGCCGAAGTCTTCTCAACTCCGCGGCCTGTAAGAGCGGCTGCCACATCGCGGGCAACACCGTAGTGCGAAGTGGCGTCGATGCGGTTGGGAGTGAGGTCAACCTCGAGCACATAGTCGTCCTCAATATTGTAGTATTCGGCTGCCGGACGGCCAATCATGGCCTCGGCTGCGGCCGGAAGTTCGATGATACCGTTGTGCGATGTTCCCACACCGATTTCATCTTCGGCGCATATCATACCGAACGACTCCACGCCGCGAATCTTCGATTTCTTGATTTTGAATGCTTCGCCCTCGGGAGTGTAGAGGGTGGTGCCTACTGTAGCTACTACGACGGTCTGGCCGGCGGCTACATTGGGAGCGCCGCATACAATCTGCACGGGAGTGCCGGTGCCGTCGAGGTCTACGGTTGTGATATGAAGGTGGTCGCTGTCAGGGTGTACATCGCAGGTAAGAACCTTACCGATTACGAGGCCGGCAAGGCCTCCGCGGATGCTTTCGACACGTTCTACCGAACCGGTCTCAAGGCCTATCGAGGTAAGAAGGGCCGAGAGTTCGTCGGGTGTCAGACTGAAGTCGACGTATTCTTTAAGCCATTTGTATGATATGTTCATCGCTGTAAGTTTGTTTCAATGCGCAAATTTAGCGAAAATTAGCGAGATTGCCGCTTTTAGTGTGTATAAATTCAGCATTTTCGGGCGCGAGACAGTCGAGATATAGCTCCGCCTCGGGTCCGAGATTGAAGATAAGGTCGAGTACCGACAGCCCGCCGATGAAGCCGAGGCTCTGCGAGCGCACCTGCCAGTAGGCAGGCATTTCTGCCGAAAGTTCGGCAATGAGAGCGTCTGTAACGCTCGGCTCGGCTCCCTCCGGCACGGCGCAGATCTGTGACGGCGTACGCAGTATTCCGCGTACAATAGCGTCGGCCCGGAGGCATAGCTCTGTCACCGATATGGGTTCGGGAGAGAATAGAGGCATCAGCCTGTCGATGTAGAATTCGAAGAAGGGTGTCCGTCCGTAGGCCGACTCGAGTGCCGTGGGCATAGTCTCCCACCATCTCCCGTGGTCGCTTACAAGGGTCTCTTTCCATAAGCGCGCCCCCGACGGTCGGCTCACCGGCACCGTGAGCTTTATAGCCCCTTTGGCATCGGCTATGGCGAAGCGGTGAGTGTCTTTATCGGCCTTTACGTAGCGCGCTTCGGTGTCGAACGCTACGAGCCGACAGCGCGCCATGAGCGCGTAGTAAGCCGCCGGGGCGAAGAGCCTCGGCGGAAATATTGCAGGTGTGAGTGTCGATGTCATTTGTCAGGATTGGCCACGCGGAGTATGCGGTCAAAGCGAATCTTGCCGTCAAAGAGCGTACGCTCACGGTCGAACGATGCGAGCACTATCATCGGAGTTCCAACGATGTGGTCTTCGGGTACGAAGCCCCAGAAGCGGGAGTCCTGAGAGTTGTCGCGGTTGTCGCCCATCATCCAGTAGTAGTCCATTTCGAAAGTGTAGGTGTCGGCGGGAGCTCCGTCGATTATCACTCTGGAAGTCACGGGGTCGAGATATGCGTCGCTGTGTCCCTCGTAGTTGCGGATACATCTGTTGTAGCGTACCCACGCGTCGGGAGTAAGCTCTATGGTCATACCCTTGGCGGGGATGAGCAGGCCGTTGGCGCCGCCGTAGTTCGAGAGAGTCCAGTCGGCATCGCTGCCGTAGGGGAACATCATCGAGCTCATATCTGTGCCCGAGAAGTAAGGCGCTACTTCATTGAATTTCACACACGATTTCAGGCGGTTCTGCTCCTTGAGCTTCTCTATCATACCCTGTGTGAGAGGTGCGAGATAAGCGGGGTCGGTTACCGAAGACCCGGGGAGGAAACTCTGGATGTTGGCTCTCGAAGGAGTATTTGCCGCAAATGCGGTGATGTCGGAGAGCGAGATGTCGAGGTCCTTGAGGTCGTCGTCGGTGAGAGGCGACGAAAGAGCGAAGATGTAGTTGAACTGCGCGTTCTTGGGGAATTCGCGTGCCACACCGTCTATGTAGATAGTGTCGCCGGAAATCTTGAAAAGCTGTCCGGGAAGGCCCACGGCGCGCTTCACGAAGTTCTGTCGGCGGTCTACGGGGCGGTAGACTACATCGCCGAACATCGCCTTGTTGTTCTTTATCGCATCGCGTCCGTACTCCTTCACGAGCAGGTCGTAGTAGTTGGCAGTCTCTTCGAAGCGAGTGGTCACGGTGTCGCCCGCGGGGAAGTTGAATACCACGATATCGCCCTCCTCAACATTCCTTAGGCCTTTGAGGCGGCGGTACTTGAGCGAAGGATTGTCGAGATACGACTTGTGTCCGAGGAACGAGTTGTGTACCAAGGGAAAATGCACGGGAGTGATAGGCACTCGCGGACCGTACACAAACTTGTTTACCCACAGGTAGTCGCCCGTAAGCAGAGTCTTCTCGAGCGAGCTTGAGGGTATCTGGTAGTTCTGGCCTACAAAGGCGAAGACGAAGTATACCAGGATGAGGGCGTAGACAATAGCGTCGACCCAGCTCATTACCGAGCGTACGGCTTTCGACTTGCTTTTCTTCCACCATGTGAAGGGTATGTAGCCCGTGATGTAGATGTCGAAAAGAAGTATTTCGAATATTGCGAGCCACCAGTTGCCCATCCATGCCACCCAGAGGAGAAAGATGAGCGATACTATGCCGAAACGAATCCAGCGGGTAGTCTTGGTTTCGGCTATGCGGCGGCGAAGTCCTTCGGTGAAAGTTTCCTTGGTATCCATAATCAGTCTCCCATTGTGCGGAGGAGCTCGTCGTTGTCGCGTGTGCGCTCCATGCGGTCTTTAATAAATTCCATAGCCTCGATAGAGTTGCGGTCGGCCAGGTAGCGGCGCAGAATCCACATGCGGTTGAGAGTCTCCGAGCGGAGAAGGAGTTCGTCGCGGCGGGTACTTGATGCCATGATGTCGACAGCGGGGAAGATACGCTTGTTCGAGAGTTTGCGGTCGAGCTGAAGCTCCATGTTGCCCGTACCCTTGAATTCTTCGAAGATTACTTCGTCCATCTTCGAGCTTGTCTCCGTGAGGGCTGTGGCTATGATAGTGAGCGAACCTCCGCCCTCGATATTTCGGGCTGCACCGAAGAATCGTTTGGGCTTCTGGAGTGCGTTGGCATCCACACCGCCCGAGAGGATTTTACCCGAGGCGGGAGCGCAGGTATTGTATGCGCGGGCAAGACGGGTTATCGAGTCGAGCAGAATCACCACATCGTGGCCGCACTCAACCATTCGTTTGGCCTTGTCAAGCACTATCTGGGCGATTTTCACATGGCGGTCGGCGGGTTCGTCGAAGGTCGAAGCGATTACTTCGGCGTTTACGCTGCGCTGCATGTCGGTCACTTCCTCAGGTCGTTCGTCGATGAGGAGAATCATGATATATGTCTCGGGATGATTCTCGGCGATAGCATTCGCTATGTCTTTAAGCAGAAGTGTCTTACCTGTCTTGGGAGGTGCCACGATAAGGCCGCGCTGACCTTTGCCGATAGGCGAGAACATATCTACCACGCGGGTCGACATCGTGCACGACAGACCGCTTGTGAGGTCGAATTTCTCATCAGGGAAAAGAGGGGTAAGGTGCTCGAAAGCCACGCGGTCGCGGATAAACTCTATCGAGCGGCCGTTCACGCGGTTTACATTGCAGAGCGGGAAATATTTCTCTCCTTCTTTCGGCGGACGGATTGTAGCCTCCACCACGTCGCCCTGGCGAAGACCGAAAGCTTTGATTTGGGGCTGGGTCACATATACGTCGTCGGGTGAGGGAAGGTAATTGAAGTCAGCCGAACGAAGGAAGCCGTAGCCCTCGGGAACAATTTCGAGTACGCCGGTAGCCTCGAGGATATTCTCGAAGTCGTAGCGCGGCATGCGCGGCTGGTTCTGCTGCTGATTGTTGTTCTGTTGGCGGTTCTTCTTATTCTTCTTTCCCTGGCCCTGCATGTTTTGCTGGCCCTGCTGCTGCGGACCGGGCTCTGCGAGGACTATGGGAGCGGGAGCCGGATTGCTTTGTGCCGCCTCCTTGTCGCGCTGGTTGCGGGGCACGAATTTACGGCCCTGGCTGCGGGGGAAGAATTCGCCGAGCGAACTGTCTTTTGAGGGGAGGAACTTGCTGCGGCGAGGCTCGGGATTTTCGGGCTGAGCGTTGGCGTTACCGTTGCCGTTGGCATTTGCGTTGGCGTTATTTTCGGGGCTTGCGGCAGGTTCAGCCTTCTCTGCGGGTTCGGGAGCCTCCGTCTTTTCTGCGACGGGCTCAACCTTTTCCGGAGTTTCAACAGGTGCCGGAGCCTCAGTCTCAGTCTTTTCAGCTGCGGGAGCGGGAGTTTCCTCTGCTTCTACAGGATTTTTACGGGGACGACCGCGGCGTTTCTTCACGGGAGCCTCAGCCTGCTCGGCTGTAGGAGCTTGCTCTGCCGGCTGCTGTATTTCGGTATCTTCTGTTTTCTCAGTGTTCTGATTCTCTGCCTGCTGAGGAGCCGCTTCTTTTTTCTTGCGTCCGCGCTTTTTAGGTTTGTCATCAGGCGTGCGGCTCTCCGACTGCCTCAGGCGTTCGGCCGAAGCTGCGGCATTTGTCTCGGCCTGCTGATCGAGAATTGCGTAAGCGAGATCCATGGTATCGAGTTTATCTACTTTTTTGATGCCCATGCTCTGAGCTATTTCCTTGACTTGCTCGGGAGACATCTCGCTGAGTTGGTGTAGTTTATACATAAAAATATATAGAGGGAAGTTTTTTAGGATTGATATGCGGCATAAATTCGGGCCACAAGGCTTCGCAGACCTTGTATAAAATAGGTCGCGACTCCGCGCATAATTCCGCGGAAAGCGGGCGTGCCGCTATGGTATGTATGCTATATTAATAAGGGATTACGGAAGAAAAGCCAAAAATTCCGTTTTTACACCGCAAAATTACGATACTTATTTCAATTAACAAAATAAATACTGAGTAAGTTTTATTTTTCGCCTACCCGAAAGAAAAAATAAGTAACCGCTGAACTATTTTACCCCCGCCGTGTTGTATATGTACATAGCAACACTGCTTTTTCCATTGCAAGAAATGTGATAATGATTGGTTTATTAGCAATCGAGGCGCCACTGTGAAGTAGGCGCCTCGGTTGCGTTGTATAAGTTTCAGTGCTGAATATCAGAATTCAGCATTGTTCGGTGTGCGGGGGAAGGGAATCACGTCGCGGATGTTGGTCATACCTGTCACGAAGAGTACGAGGCGCTCGAAGCCGAGGCCGAAACCGCTGTGAGGTACGGTACCGAAGCGGCGGGTATCGAGGTACCACCACATATCTTTCATAGGTATGTTGAGCTCTTCGATGCGGGCGAGGAGCTTGTCGTAGTCAGCCTCACGTTCGCTGCCGCCGATGATTTCACCGATTTTGGGGAAGAGGACGTCCATAGCGCGTACGGTGCGGCCGTCTTCGTTCTGCTTCATGTAGAAGGCCTTGATGTCGCGGGGATAGTCGGTGAGTATCACCGGCTTCTTGAAGTGCTCCTCTACGAGGTAGCGTTCGTGCTCGCTCTGGAGGTCGGTACCCCAGTCGACGGGGAATTCGAATTTTTTGCCCGAAGCCTTGAGAATTTCGACGCCTTCGGTATAGGTAAGGCGGATGAAGTCGTTGTGAAGAACGAATTCGAGACGCTCGATGAGTTCGGGGTCGAAGTGCTCGGCGAGGAATTCGATATCGTCACGGCAGTGGTCGAGGGCGTAGCGGATGCAGTATTTTACAAACTCTTCGGCCAGGTCCATGTTGTCGTTGATGTCGTAGAACGCCATTTCGGGCTCAATCATCCAGAATTCAGAGAGGTGACGCGGAGTATTGGAGTTCTCGGCACGGAATGTGGGGCCGAAGGTGTAGATCTCGCCGAGAGCGGTAGCGCCGAGCTCGCCTTCGAGCTGGCCCGATACGGTGAGGGCGGTAGACTTTCCGAAGAAGTCTTTTGAATAGTCTACTTTGCCGTCTTCGGTCTTGGGAAGTTTGTCGAGGGGGAGGGTTGTCACCTGGAACATTGCTCCGGCACCTTCGCAGTCGCTGGCGGTGATAAGAGGAGTGTTGAGGTAGAAGAAGCCTTTCTCCTGGAAGAACTTATGGATAGCGAAGGCCAGGGCGCTGCGCACGCGGAGTATGGCTCCGAATGTTGCGGTACGCGGGCGGAGGTGAGCCTTTTCGCGGAGGAATTCGAGTGTATGGCCCTTTTTCTGAAGGGGATAGGTGTTGGGGTCGGCGCTGCCGTAGAGCTCGAGGGTGTCGGCCTGCACTTCGCAGGTCTGGCCTTTGCCCATAGACTCTACCAGAGTACCGGTGACGTGTATCGAAGAACCGGTGGTAACGGCCTTGAGGTCGTCTTCGGAAAATTTCGAAAGGTCGAATACTATCTGGAGGTTGCGCACAGTCGAACCATCGTTGAGGGCTACAAACTGCACGTTCTTGTTGCCGCGGCGGGTGCGAACCCAGCCCTTGACGCTCACCTTGCTGCCTGTCAGCTCGGGAGAGAATATATCGGCTATTTTGGTGCGTTTCATATTCTTTGTTTTTTATAGTGCGCAAAATTAAGACTTTTTCCGCAAAATCGCAAATAAGTGAGTTTTGCAGACTCGCGAAAATATATTATTTTTGCAAACCCTAAGTCTGACGTGAACTTAAAGCCGCGTAAGTTCGTTCATTATTTAGATGTACGCATCCGCAAAACAACGTTTTTCAACTAATCCCATATGAAGCTTACTTCAATTTATTCATCACTGCGCACTTCGGCCTTGGTTGTGGCTTTAGGTGTGTCGTCGCTCGTTTCTCTCAGAGCTGCCGACGACACCGAATTACCGCATGAACTCGCCGGAGTTACTTCGCTGGAGACCTTCCGCGAACTCGCCCTTGCGAATAACAAGCAGCTTATGATGAGCCGCGAACGCATTCGTAAAGCCGAGTATCAGAATAAGGAAGCTTTTGCAGCATATCTGCCCGGTATCGACTTCAACGGCGGATATCTCTACAACCAGCGCAATATCTCGATTTTTGACTCTGACCAGCTGCTGCCTGTAAAGTCGTTCGACCTCAAGACTCAGTCTTATCAGTTCGATGTGGTTAAAAACCCCATGACGGGCGAACCTGTTATCGGTCCCAACGGTCAGCCCATACCTTCTTCCGTGGCTCTTATCCCTAAAGAAGCCATGGAGTTCGACGTGCATAATGTGTTCTTCGGCGCTATCACTCTCACCCAGCCCGTGTACATGGGAGGTAAGATTGTGGCTATGAACAAACTCACCAAGGCCGCCAAGCGTGCCGCCGAGGCTCTCCATACAGCCGAGGCCGAGAATGTGATTTATGCCGTCGATGCCGCCTACTGGCAGGTAGTATCGCTCAAGGCCAAGCAGCGTCTTGCCGAAAGCTATACAAATCTTCTCGACTCGCTCAACCGCAACGTGCACCTCATGTTCGACGAAGGTGTGGCTACACGCAGCGATGTTCTCTCGGTAGATGTGAAACTCAATGCCGCTCAGGTAGATTTGGTAAAGGTCAACAACGGCCTTGTGCTCAGCCGTATGGCACTCGCACAGGTGTGCGGCCTCCCCGTCGACACTCAGTTTACCCTCGCCGATGAAGACAATCAGGTGGCAGTACCCTCCGAAAGCCTCGAACCCGCAGGCGGCTACGACATGCAGGAAGTCTACGACCGTCGTCCCGATTTACGTGCCCTCGGCGAAGCCGTAGAAGCTGCCCACCAGCAGTCGAAAGTAGCTCTTTCTTCAATGCTCCCCACTGTGGCTATCGCAGGCGCCTACGAGGTGTCCAATCCCAATATGTACGACGGCTTCAAGAAGCGCTTCAAAGGTGCTTTCAGTGTGGGTGCCGTAGTCTCGATTCCCCTTTGGCACTGGGGCGGCAACTATAACAGCTACCGCGCCGCAAAGAGCGACGAGATTGTCCGCCGTCTCGAACTCGAGGATGCCCGCGAACTCGTATCTCTTCAGGTAAGCCAGGCGTCCTACAAGACTCAGGAGGCCTACAAGACCTATCGCATGACCGATACAAATCTCGCCAAGGCCGACGAAAATCTCCGCACCGCCACTCTCGCTTTCCGCGAAGGCGTGGCTACGGCCGACAACGTCATGGAAGCCCAGACAGCATGGCTCAAAGCTCACTCCGAGCAGATCGACGCTCTGATTGAGGTCCAGCTCTGTCAGGCATATCTCAGCAAGGCTCTCGGTACTCTCTATTGAGCCTGAATAAATTACGTAAAAAATAAAACACATTACATCGATGACTACTCAAGATAATACACAGGAAAAGCATGCCAACAAGGTGCTCCTGGCGACTATGGGCATAGTAGTGCTCGCAGTGGCTGTAATAGCCATAATCGGTTTTGTATTCATGAATCGTCCTGACGGATATATCGAAGGTCAGGTCGAAGGTACCACCATACGCATCTCGGGTAAGCTTCCCGGACGTGTCGTAGAGTTCTACGCTCACGAAGGCGACACCGTGCACGCAGGCGATACCCTCGTGCATATCCACTCATCTCTCGTCGACGCTCAGCTCGGTCAGGCCGAGGCTATGCGCCGCGTGGCAGAAGAGCAGAACAAGAAAATTGATGCCGGCACACGTGTGCAGATTGTCAATGCCGCCGCCGACCTCGTACGTCAGGCCGAGGCTGCCGAGACTATCACCCGCAAGACCTACGACCGCATGGAGCATCTCTTTAAGGAAGGCGTTATCTCCGAGCAGAAACGCGACGAGGCCAAAGCTGCATACGACGCTGCCGTGGCTGCCACAGGCGCTGCCCGCAGCCAGTTGTCACTTGCCAAGTCGGGCGCTCAGTCGGAAGACAAGGCTTCGGCTGCCGCTATGGTAAGCGCTGCCGATAGCAGTGTCGGCCAGGTGGAGGCTCTCCTTGAAGACAGCTACCTCATTTCTCCCTGCGACGGTATCGTAGACCAGGTATATCCCGAGCCCGGCGAACTCGTGGCTCCCGGCGCTCCTATCATGAGTGTGCTCCGCTCCGACGACCGTTGGGTTACGTTCAACGTTCGCGAGGAACTCCTCTCCGACCTTACCATGGGCTCTACCATTAAGGTGATGATTCCTGCCCTCAACAAGAAAGAAATCGACGTGAAGATATACTACATCCGCGATATGGGCAGCTACGCTACTTGGCGCTCTACAAAGTCGACAGGCAGCTACGACAGCCGCACATTCCAGATCAAGGCCCGTCCTACCGAAAAGATTGAAAATCTTCGTCCCGGTATGTCGGTAGTTTATTCACACGCTAACGCAAACTGATATCATGGCTGACCTCGGTTTTATAGCAGGAATCAGACGCGAAGTGCGGCGCATGTGCTCCCGGAGGATGTACCTCTTCGGCATGATCATCGTGCCCGTTTTCGTAGGCGTCTTCTTCCTCAGCATCCTCGACCGGGGACTGCCGGAACCAGTGCCGACTGCAGTGGTCGATCTTGATCATTCATCAATGTCGCGCACGGTGACCCGTACCCTCAACGCCCTGCAGGTACTCGATGTACGAGAGAAATGCGAGAGCTACGACGAAGCACTCGCTGACGTTCGCAACGGAAAGGTATTCGGTTTCTTCGTCATCCCGGCCAACTTCGAGAAAGATGCTCTCGCGGGTAAGGCTCCTACCCTGGAGTACTACTCCAATATGACCTATTTCGTGCCCGGTACGCTCGCATTCAAGGGCTTCAAGACCGTGGCTGTGGCCACTTCGGGCGGCATCGTCATGCAGACTCTGCAGAGCCTCGGCCTCTCCTCCGAGACTATCTCGAGCATGGTACAGCCGGTGGCAATAGACCAGTTCCCGCTCAATAACCCGTGGATGAACTATGCCATATATCTATGCCCCTCGTTCACGATGTGTACCTTCGTGCTCATGATTATGCTCATGACGGTATTTTCGATAACTATCGAAATCAAGAACGGCACGTCGGTCGAATGGCTCTCTGTGGCAAAAGGACGCATGAGCATAGCCCTGGCGTCGAAGCTGCTGCCCCACACTATCGTATATTTCTGCGTTGGTATGCTGCTTCTCTGGCTCCTCTTCGGCTACTCTCACTTCCCGCTCAACGGGTCGCTCGGCTGGATGGTTGCCGTCACTTTCCTCGCGGTTATCGCCTCGCAGAGCTTCGCCACCTTCATCTGTTCGGTAGTTCCCAATCCCCGTCTGGCATTCAGCCTCACCGCGCTCTTCGGCATCCTCTCCTTCTCCTTCACCGGCTTTTCTTTCCCGGTGCAGAGCATGTATGGCGCTCTCGCGGTATTCAGCTGGCTTGCTCCCATACGCTACTGGTTCCTGAGCTACATCAACATAGCTCTCAACGGTGTGCCCCTCTACTATTCCCGCCTCTACTTTGCGGCTCTTATTGCTTTCCCTATTGTGGCTTGCTCGATGCTGTGGCATCTCAAGAAAGCATGCCTGAAACCCGTATATGTCCCCTGATATGAATATCTTTAAGAAAATAGCGGATTGGTTTATCGGTTTGGGACGAGTGTTCCGCAACGAGTTGCGGCTTATGACCCACGACCCGGCGGTACTCCTCTTCTTCCTCGCTCTGCCCCTGGCATACCCGGTGGTCTACACCCTTATATACAATCCGGAAGTGGTGCGCGAGATTCCTGTAGCCGTGGTGGATAATTCACGAACGGCTGCTTCGCGCGACTTCGTGCGCAAGGCCGACGCCTCGCCTTCGGTGCAGATATACTCCTATTGCTCCGATATGGCCGAAGCCAAGGCTCAGATGGCCGAGGGCAAAGTATTCGGTATCATGCAGATTCCGGGTTCTTACTCGCGCAATCTCGGTCTTGGAGTGCCTGCTCACGTGGAGTTCTACTGCGATATGAGTCTGCTTATACGCTACCGTGCGTTTGTGTCGGCTCTGAGCGACCTCCAGCTTGAGGTGATAAGCGAGGTTACCGGCGAAAAAATTGATGCTACAGGCCTCGAATCCCTTGCCGACGCAGGGGCTATGCCCGTCAAGAGCGAGAGCAACTTCCTCGGCGACACCGAGCAGGGCTTCGCATCTTTCGTTATCCCCGGCATCGTCATTCTCATTCTGCAGCAGAGTATCATCCTGGGTATGACCGTGCTTGGCGGCACATCGCGCGAGCGACGCCGTCGCAATGGCGGTATAGATCCGCAGGAACCCTCGGGAGTGGGAGTGCTCGCCACAGTATGGGGCAAGACGCTCGCATGCACTCTCATCTACGTGCCCATGACGATTTATATCACACGTTTTATACCTGAGATGTTCAATCTTCCGCACTATGGCGAGGCGCGCGATTATCTGCTCTTCCTCATGCCTCTGGTTCTTTCATCGGCCTTCCTCGGTCAGACACTCTGTGTCTTTATGAAAGAGCGCGAGAGTGCCTTCATAGTGATAGTGTTTACCTCGGTGGTATTCCTCTTCCTGTCGGGTCTTACATGGCCGCGCTATGCCATGAACAGCCTCTGGACTTGGGTCGGAAACTGCACGCCGGCCGTGTGGGGTGTGGAAGGATTCATCCGCATCAACAGCAACTCGGCCACACTCTTTGAGGTAAAGACAGCCTACACGGCTCTGTGGATTCTCACAGGTGTGTATATGCTCACCGCATGCTGGGCAACTAAATATATCGACGTACGCAGCCGTCTTGACGCCGGCTTAACACAACAGCGAATTGGCAGGAATTAAAAGTCTGGCGAAAGATACCGCCATTTACGGGCTAAGCTCGATTGTAGGACGCTTCCTCAACTGGATGCTGGTCCCCCTCTATACTATAATGTTTCCGGTTGCGGAATACGGTGTGGTCACCTTCGTTTATTCGGTGGTGGCCCTCCTTATGGTTATACTCACCTATGGCATGGAGACAGGATTTTTCCGCTTTGCCAATCACGAGCGCTGGAAAGACCCCATGCAGGTATATTCCACCTCGCTGATATCGCTTGCGGTGACTTCTACGGCCTTCGTGCTGCTCACTGCGGTATTTATCAGCCCGGTGACCAAGCTTATGGAGTGCGACGGGCACCCGTCGTATGTGCTTATCATGGCGGTGTGCGTGGCTATGGATGCCTTTATGACTATCCCCTACAGCTACCTGCGTTTCCGCAAGCGTCCCATGCGCTTCGCCACCCTGCGACTGATTAACATCGGCCTCAATATCGGGCTCAACCTCTTCTTCATCCTGCTTTGCCCCTGGCTCATGAAGCACGCGCCGGCCATGGTTTCGGCGTTCTACCGCCCCGACTTCGGTATCGGATATATATTCCTTGCCAATCTCATAGCGTCGGCGGTCAATCTCCTCATGTTCGTGCCCGAGCTCCGCGGCTTCCGCTGGTACTTCATAGGCCGACTCTGGCGCGAGATGCTCCTCTACTCCGCCCCGCTCCTTGTGCTCGGCGTTGCCGGAATCATGAACCAGACTATCGACAAGATTCTCTATCCGCATCTCGTATCCGACCCTTCCGAAGCCATGTACGGCCTCGGTATCTACGGCGCCAACTACAAGATAGGTATTCTCCTGCTCGTCTTCCTACAGGCCTTCCGCTTTGCCTATGAGCCGTTTATCTTCTCGCGAAGCAAAGAATCCGGCGATAGCAAGCTCCAAGCCTACCGCGACGCTATGAAATACTTCGTGATATTCGCCCTCTTCATCTTCCTCGGGGTGATGTACTATCTCGACGTCATCAAATATTTCATATCGCCACGCTACTTCAGCGGTCTGAAAGTGGTGCCGATAATCATGCTCGGCGAACTGTTCTTCGGCATCTACTACAACCTCTCGGTGTGGTACAAGCTCACCGACCGCACCATCTGGGGCATGTGGTTCTCGCTCTTCGGTCTTGCGGTGACGCTTGCTCTCAACTTCGCACTGGTGCCGAATATGAGCTATATGGGTTGTGCCATAGCCGCCCTCTGCAGCAATGTGGCCATGATGCTCGCAAGTTTCTTCGTCGGGCAGAGCAAATATCCCGTAGGCTATCCTGTAGGCCGTATCTGCGGCTATTTCGGCATCGCCGCATTGCTTTATGCGGTTGGCGTATATGGAGTGGCAGCTCTCGGTCTGCATCAACTGGTTAACGTATTTATCCGATTTGGCCTGCTTATAGTATTCATCGCCGTGGTTCTCAAGGTCGAGCACCTCAGTCTCCGCGACATGCTTCAGCCGCTTCTGAAGCGCATGCACCGATGAAAATCACCCTTATCAACCACAGCGATACACGCGGAGGCGCCTCGGTGGTCACTCTGCGTCTTATGGAGGCTCTGCGCGCGCTCGGCCACGACGCCCGCATGCTCGTGGTGCACAAGGCTTCGGAAAACCCGTACGTCGAAGTCGCCGCACCGGCTTGGCGTGCCAAGATTCCATTCCTTGCCGAGCACCTGCAGATATTCACGGCCAACGGCTTCGACAGAGGCGACCTCTTCAAAGTCTCGACCGCCTCGGCAGGGCTTCCGCTCGCCTCGCATCCGCTCGTCCGCGGAGCCGACGCCGCGCTCCTCGGCTGGGTAAATCAGGGCATTCTATCCTTAAAGGGAATTGCGCGTATAGCGGCAGAGCGCCCCGTGCTCTGGACCATGCACGATATGTGGAACATGACGGGAATTTGCCACCACGCAGGTACCTGCGACCGCTATAAGCACACTCCCGGCTGCGGCGACTGCCCCTTCATCCACCGCAAGCCCTCGGATACCGACCTCTCGCGCCGCGTGTGGGAGGCCAAACAAGAACTCTATAACTCGAAAATCGGCTTTGTGGCCGTCAGCTCATGGCTTGAGAATTGTGCCCGTCACAGCTCTCTTATGGCGGACTGTCGCTTGTTCAGAATACCCAATGCCTTCCCCGTAGAGTCGTTTACGGCCACGCCCACGCGCAGCCGCCGCGAACTCGGCCTGCCCGAAGACAAAAAACTCATAGTCATGGGAGCCGCGCGTCTCGACGACCCCGTCAAGGGCCTGCCCTACGCCGTAGAGGTGCTCAACGCTCTCGGATGCGCCGACGCTGCCGCCGTATTTTTCGGAAATCTACGCGATACCAACGCCCTGAACGCTCTGCGCCTGCCCTATGTGTGGCTTGGCCCGGTGGCCGACCCGCGCGACATCTACGCCCACGCAAGCGCCGTAATATCCACATCGCTCTACGAGACCTTGCCCGGCACGCTCATAGAAGGACAGGCTGCGGGATGCACACCCATAGCTTTCGACAGCGGAGGCCAGCGCGATATCATATCGTCGCCCTCCGAAGGATACCTGATTAAGCCTTACGATACCGCCGCGTTTGCCGCCGCTCTCTCAGCGGCTCTCGACAACCCGCTCGATGCCGACTCCCTGCGCGAGTCGGTAAGCGCAAAATTCTCCGCTAAAGCCGTCGCCGAGGCTTATATAGACTTATTGAGCCGCCTCGGATAGAGGAAAATAATCGACAGCGCGAGCGACACGGCGAGAATTGCCGGATAGTACTGGTAGGGCAGCAGCGCTCCCGGAGCTATCGAAGCAAGCGAAGTGGCGAGCAGAGTCTGCGCACCGTAGGGTATCAGAGCCTGCACGATGCATGAGGCAGTATCGAGAATCGACGCCGTTTTGCGGGCATCTACCCCGAAGCGTTCCGAGATTGTACGCGATATCGAACCCACGGTGATTATAGCCACCGTATTGTTTGCCGTACACAGATTTACTATGCCCACCAGCACAGCTATAACGGCCTGCGCACCGCGGCGCCCGTGTATGTGGCGTGTGAGTAGCCCGAGCAGATAGTTGATGCCGCCGGCGGCCTTGATTATGCCGAGCATTCCCGCAGCCATGAGAGTGACTATGATGAGTTCGCCCATAGAGTCTATGCCTTGGCCGATAGCGGCCGCCATGTCTATGAGCGAGTGCCCGTAGAAAGCTCCTTCGATCACAGCCGACGTTATGCCGAGACTGAGTACTATCGTTACATTCCAACCCAGTATTGCGGTGATTATCACGAGTATATAGGGGAGGATGAGCCATGCGTCGGCATTCTTGTCGGCTATCACCTGCTCCGACGCCGCCCCCATAAGCGCATAGAGTATAAGAGTGACGGCCGCCGCCGGAATCACTATCCATGAGTTGGCCTTGAATTTATCGGCCATAGAGCACCCTTGCGTGCGCGTGGCTGCGATTGTAGTGTCGGAGATGAACGAGAGGTTGTCTCCGAAGAATGCGCCGCCCAGCACGATTGCGACATAGAAAGCCGTGTCGGCACCCATTACGCCCGAAATCTCCACCGCCAAGGGCGTGAGAGCCACCACCGTACCCACTGAAGTGCCTATAGAGAGTGATATGAAGCATGCGGCGAAGAAAAGTGCCGGCAGGATGAGACTCGGCGGACAGACACTCAGCGCGATATTCACCGTCGCCTCGACCGACCCGAGCGATTTGGCAAGCGATGCGAAAGCTCCTGCAAGAACAAATATCCACACCATATAGAGGATATTGACATGCCCCGCGGCCCGAGAATAGGTCTCGATGCGTTCGGCCAAAGCTTGGCCGCGATAGATTACTACAGCCCACACCGACCCTAAAAGAAGAGCCACCGAAACGGGCATCTTGTAGAAATCACCGAAAAATATCGATACGGCGAGATAACTCGTAAGAAATACCGCTACCGGCGAGAGTGCGAGAAGGCCGCGCCTTGCTGAGATTTCTGTCATATGCAAGAGATAGTTATGAATATGTTTTGCCCCACGAGGTGCGGTCGAGGTTGCGATAGCCCACAGCCTCGCTGATGTGCCACGGCTGAATGTCGGCCGAAGCCTCGAGGTCGGCAATAGTGCGGGCGACCTTGAGTATGCGGTCGTAGGCGCGGGCACTCATATCGTATTTGAGCATGGCGGTCTTCAATATTTCCGACGACTCGGGCGAGAGAGTGCAGTGCAGAGCCTGCAGACGAGGATTCATCTGAGCGTTGCAGTGCACATCGGGCTCGGAGGCAAAGCGATCGGCCTGTATCTGCCGCGCCTTGATTACGCGCTCGCGGATAGCCTCCGACGGCTCGCCCGACGAGCGCGACGAAAGTTCGTCGAAAGGCACGGGCATAATCTCCACATGCAGGTCGATACGGTCGAGCAGCGGGCCCGAGATACGGCTGAGATAGCGCGATACCGCACCCGGCAGACATGTGCATGGCTTGGTCGGATGAGTATAGTAGCCGCACGGACACGGATTCATCGACGCAACGAGCATGAACCCTGCCGGATATTCCACCTGATATTTTGCTCGCGACACGCTTATACGGCGGTCTTCGAGCGGCTGGCGCAGAACCTCGAGTACGGCACGCGGAAACTCCGGGAATTCGTCGAGGAAGAGTATGCCGTTGTGCGCGAGAGATATCTCTCCTGGCATTGGGCTGCTGCCACCGCCTACCATAGCCACGGGCGATACGGTGTGATGCGGAGAGCGGAAAGGGCGCACGGTCATCAGTCGTGAGCCGCGCCTCAATTTACCCGCCACGGAGTGTATCTTGGTTGTCTCGAGGGCCTCACCGAGCGAGAGGGGTGGCAATATCGAGGGCAGGCGCTTGGCCATCATGGATTTTCCCGAGCCCGGAGGTCCTATAAGCAGTATATTGTGGCCGCCGGCGCAGGCTACCTCAAAAGCTCGCTTTACATTTTCCTGACCTTTCACGTCGCAGAAATCGAGGTCGGAGAGTCCTGCCGCAGCGGCAAATTCGGCACGCGTATCCACCACCGTAGGCTCTATTTTCTCGGTGCCCTGCAGGAATGCCGCCACCTGGGCGAGATTGTCCACGCCATATACTTCCAGACGGTTGACTACAGCCGCCTCCGTGGCATTGGCCGACGGAACTATCATGCCTTTGAAACCGCGGGCGCGGGCCTCGATTGCCATAGGCAAAATACCCTTTACGGGCATTACGGAACCGTCGAGCGAGAGTTCGCCCATTATCACATATTTGTCCAGGTCCCGAGCCTTTATTATCTCGGCACCCTGGAGCAGACTGATAGCGATAGGCAGGTCGTACGACGCGCCTTCCTTGCGCACGTCGGCGGGAGCCATGTTGATTACAGCGGCAACGCGCGGCATCTTGAACCCCGACTGGGTTATTGCCGCGCGCACGCGCTCGTGACTCTCTTTTACCGCTGTATCGGGCAGACCTACGATACAGAACTGGAGTCCGCGCGATACCACGGTCTCTACTGTCACTATCAGGGCATCTATGCCTCTTACGGCTGCGGCGTAGGTCTTTACAAGCATAGTTTATCGGGCTGAATGGTTGTTGATATATTCTTCGGCCTCCGATATGCGCGATGTGCGCATAAGCTGCGTGCCGGTGGAGTCGCATACTATAAAATAGGGGAGCGAGGGTATGCCGAGCGGGTCGAGAGCCGGATTGGCTGTTACTCCCGGGAGCCAGCCCTGCTGCCATGCGGCGCTGTCGCTGCGCACTCCGCGCCAAGCTTCTATGGTGTCGTGGTCGAGGATTATGTCGGTGAGCGAGAGCTGCAGTCGGCTGCGGTTGCGGTGCAGTCGGCGGAGAGAGCTTACTATTGAGTCGCGGTTGTTGTCGGTGGTGGAGAGCGAGAGCAGATTGAGTTTTCCCGCTGCCGGGAAAGTCTTTAGCGTATCGTTGTGCGCCACGTAGGCAAACGGCTTCACAGGAGCTTCAGCCGACTCCGACACGAGGCGCGAGAGCAGGTGGTTGAAGCCGTCGGTAAGCGACGACGGACGCGCCTCGGGGGCTATCAGCGCAAGCAGCGAATCGGCCTGCTCAGGGTCGGCTGCGGCATTGTATTCCGTCACCAGAAGTATGGTCGAGAGCATATCGTCGGGGTGAGAGCCGATGTAGTGTGCAATGAAATTGTTGGGCGACAGGCGCAGACTGTCGGCGTTGCCCGACACCAGCCCGCTCCAGCGCGAGTTGATATCACTGCCCGAAGTCTTCGATGCGAAGCGGTCGCCTTGAGTCATCTCCACCTTGTAGGTCTCGCCGTTCCGTACGAGCAGTCGGGCCATGGGGTGGTACTCATAGTCCGTTATTTCGAGAATTACAGGATTGTCCGAAGAGGCGAAGAACTCGAATTCGCCGTCGCGACAGGCCGTAATTATCGAGCGGAAAGCACCGTTGGAGTAGTAGTTTGCGCGCAGGTTGAGGGTCGGCTTACCTTCGATAGTGCCGTTTACGCGGAATTGCTCGCTGTCGGAGCATCCGGCAGATATCAGAGAGAGGAGGCCTAAGACGGCAGCTGTAAAAGAGTGATATAAATTAATTTTCATGACTTACTTATCAGAAATCGCTGAAAAGTTTGGGACGGATAAGCAGACCGACGCGTATCTGTGAGTGAAATTTATTGTATTCAAGCAGCCCTTCGCCATAGCCGTTGTAGAACTGCAGGAAAAGATACTGGTTGTCTTTCTTCAGGAAGCGGTAAGCGAGGTCTACCGTGGTATTGCAGCTGAAATGCTTGCGCGGCACTATGGTTACACCGCCGGTGAAGCGTTTGTTGTCGCTGAGCACCTGGAAGCCGAACTGACAGAAGCCGCAGTAGTCTACGATATCGCTGTTGTTGCTGCTGTCTACGATAGGCACCCATGCCTTGGCGTGTACCATTAGATTTTTTGTGACCATCACATTGGCGGCGAGAGCGGCGCGGTTCCACGAGCGCGATTGTATGCTGTCGCGGCCGTTACTCTCGTGCTCGATTATGAATGTGAGCTTACCTATATATCTGTTTTTGACGAACAGAGGTTTGGTAAGACCGATACCCGGATTGAAGTTGAGGTCGGTCATAGGCATTGATTCCTGAAGCACATTCCAGAAGCACTTCTGAGTATAGAACAGATAGAGATAAGTACCCCAGGGGAGAGTGGAGCTTGTGAGGCGCTGGGCTATGGAGATCTGAAATTTGATATTGGTATTCTGCTTGGTTGCCCTCGGGCCTACCGACGGACCGAAGATGAAGTAGTTGTCTTTATAGAGTCCGAAATAAGGCTGATTGGAAAAGTCGCGTTCAACACTGTCCATGTCCAGCGGGTCAACACCTCCGGTCTCAAGTATTTGCGCTTGGGATGTGATGCCGCAGAGCAGCATTAATGTGATGAGAAGTGTACGTATTGAAATTTTCATTGCAGGATTGTATATTGACCTGCAAAAATAGCTAAAAATTCGCGGATATCAGCTACATCTGCAATGAAAAAACCGCACCGGCAGACAATGCCGATGCGGTTGAGTTTATTGTCGGGGAGACGTGATTCAGATCACAGCTCCTTCTTCTGTCTTTTCTTCTTTGCTCTTGGCTGCGGGAGCGGGAGTGTCGGAAGTGACGCGTTCGAGCCACTTCACCATACCGAACATTACACCCATAGAGAGGAGGCAGGCGCCGAAGAACACTGCCCACGCATAGCTGATAGGCCAGTTTTCGTACATGAGCGGGCCCACCCAGAGGAAGAGGTTGCCGATAGCTGTAGCGCCGAGCCACAGGCCCTGGCAGAGACCCTGAAGGTGCTTGGGAGCGACCTTGGATACGAAGGAGAGGCCGAGGGGAGAGATGAAAAGCTCTGCTACGGTAAGGAAGAAATAGAGTGCGATGAGAACCCAGGGACCGGCCTTCATAGTTTCTTTGAGGGTGGCCGACATTGCGCGGAATTCTTCGCCCGAGGGATAGCCCTTGATGTAGCAGAAGACGCAAAGGAAGAGGTAGGCAAGGCCTGCAAGACCCATACCGATGCCGATTTTGCGGGGAGTGGATATCTCACGGCCGCGGCGCGACAGCGAGTTGAACAGAAGCATTACAAGAGGTGTGAGCACGATCACGAAGAAGGGGTTCACAGCCTGCCAGATTTCGGGAGCGATAGTGTCGGTCGACACGAAGTCGCGGGCAAAGAGCGAGAGCGATGTACCGTTCTGGTGGAACGAGAGCCAGAAGAAAATCACGATACCGAGCACGGCAAAGAGTGCCGCCATACGCTGCTTGATTTCTTTTGCCATGGCGAGTTTTTCTTCGGGAGTGTACTGCACGCTTTCTGCCTTGGCCTTGGCAGTGGGGTTGGGGAGCTGCTTCTTGGTGCACACGAAGATAGTGAGCGAGATGAGCATAGCCGCTACCGATGCAATGAAAGAATAGTGGATACCGGTGTTGAACACATCAAGATACTCCGAGCAGAACGCCTGAAGATCGGCTCCGGCAGTATGGCCGGCGGCAGTAGCTACGGCGTAGAGGTTCTCCATATTCTGTGCGTCCATTGAGTCGGTGACAGAGAGGAACTGGTGGCAGAGAGCGGGGAAGTCGGCATTGTAGGTCATATCGTGTACGCCGAGCCACCAGCTGCGGAGGAGGGGAGCTACGAAAGGCGCGATAAGACCGCCGATGTTGATGAATACGTAGAAGATCTGGAAGCCGGAGTCGCGCTGAGAGCTGTAGCGGGGATTGTCGTACAGCTGGCCGACGATAGCCTGAAGGTTGCCTTTGAAAAGGCCGTTACCGAAAGCGATGAGGAAGAGCGCAACACATGTCAGGGCAAGCAGCCATGATTTATTGTCGCTGGTGGCGAGGATAGGTATCGAAAGCACCACATAGCCGAGTGTCATTATCACGAGGCCGTTGATGATAGTGCCCTTGTAATTCTGGGTACGGTCGGCAATGATACCTCCTACAAGACTGAGGATGTAGATACCGGCATAGAAGAATGAATAGATAATCGAGCTCTCGTCGCCCGACAGACCGAACTTGGAGCAAAGGAAGAGAACGAGCACGGCATTCATGATGTAGTAGCCGAAGCGCTCGCCCATGTTGCTCAACGCGGCAGGGATAAGTCCCTTGGGTTGGTTCTTGAACATGTTTATTAGAGTTGGATTGGTTTTTGCTGCTAAGTTAGTCAAAAACTTTGACATATGCATAATTTTTGTCGTTCTGTAAGGCTTTTTTCACGACCTGCTGTAAGGCTTATGACTGAATTTTAAAATCTCAGAGCGTCAAAATTTTGGTAATAAGTTGTTATACAGAGCTATAACGCATATTTTGAACATCCCAGTTCAAAAACAATCCTGAGAAAGCCAATCAATAGCATATTTCCGAAATTATTTGTATCTTTGCATCTCAATTAAATACTAATGACGCCCGCTTTTCAATGGATTGCATCGGGTGTTGAAATGCCACCCCTTGATTATCAGCGGCTTGAGCAGTGGATTGCTCGAGTTGCACAATCTCACAACCGTACGGCTCACACCCTCAACTACATTTTTTGTGACGATGAGGAGATTCTTAGAGTCAACCGCAGCTTTCTCAATCACGATTATTACACCGATATCATCACATTCGACACCTGCATGGGTTCGCTCCTGCGAGGCGACATGTTCATCTCGCTCGATACGGTACGCACAAATGCCGAAGCCGTAGGTGCGGAATATCTCGATGAACTCCGACGTGTGATTATCCACGGCGTGCTGCATCTGTGCGGCATCAACGATAAGGGGCCGGGCGAACGTGAGATTATGGAAGCAGAGGAGGATAGAGCCCTCGCCATGCTTTAATTCTTTTTCTATATTTTACCATGCGTTTTCAATTCGACGTTATTGTTGTTGGTGCCGGACATGCCGGTTGCGAGGCCGCTCATGCAGCCGCCCGAATCGGTGCATCCACGCTGCTGATAACAATGGATATGAACAAAATAGCGCAGATGAGCTGCAACCCTGCTGTCGGAGGTATTGCCAAAGGTCAGATAGTGCGCGAAATCGACGCGCTCGGCGGCCTTATGGGTATCGTCACCGACCGAACGGCCATTCAGTTCCGCATGCTCAACCGCAGTAAAGGTCCTGCCATGTGGAGTCCGCGCGCACAAGCCGACCGCAATCGTTTCAGCGCTCTGTGGCGCAATTACCTCGAAAATACCGAGGGCCTCTCTATCTGGCAAGGCTCTGTAGACTGCCTGCTTTTCGACGCCGATGGCAAGCTCGAAGGCGTAGCCACAGCGGAGGGCGCGGAATTCAAAGCTCCCAAAGTCGTGCTTACCAACGGCACCTTCCTCAATGGCCTCATGCACATAGGACGCGTGAAGTTTGAAGGCGGACGCATCTCCGAACCCTCGTCGCACGGTCTCACCGAGCAACTCCGCGAACTCGGTTTCCGCACCGACCGCATGAAGACGGGTACGCCCATGCGCCTCGATGCCCGCTCGATACACTTCGAACTCACCACACCGCAGCCCGGCGACCCTGTGACGCACCTCTTCTCATATATCCCCGGAGTTGCGTCCAACCTCCGTCAGCGCGATTGCTACATCACCTATACCAATGCGGAGACACACGAAATTCTCCGCCGAGGATTGCCCGATTCGCCTCTCTACAACGGACAGATACAGAGTATCGGCCCCCGCTATTGCCCCTCTATAGAGACCAAGATTGTTACCTTCGCCGATAAGACTGAGCACCAGCTCTTCCTCGAACCCGAAGGCGAAGACACCACTGAATTCTACGTCAACGGCTTCTCATCATCCATGCCGATGAACATCCAGATTGAGGCCATATCGACTATCCCCGCACTCAAGGATGCCCAGCTTTATAGAGCGGGCTATGCTATTGAGTACGATTTCTTCGATCCCACACAGCTCTCCCATACACTTGAAACACACCTCGTGCCCGGCCTGTATTTCGCAGGTCAGATCAACGGCACCACGGGCTATGAGGAAGCTGCCGGACAAGGTCTCGTAGCCGGTGCCAACGCAGCTCTTGCCGCACTCGGACGCGATCAGATAACCCTTGCACGCGACCAAGCCTATATCGGTGTGCTTATCGACGACCTCGTCACTAAAGGCGTCGACGAGCCTTACCGCATGTTCACCTCGCGCGCGGAGTACCGCATACTTCTCCGTCAGGACGATGCCGATATGCGCCTCACGCCTCTCGGATATGCCATAGGCCTTGCCGATGAGAACCGTTACTCGCTCATGCTTGAAAAGAAACGCCTGCGCGACGGCCTCATCGAACTCGCCGATAATCTCAGCGTGAAACCCTCCGAAGTGGAGGCTCTGCTTGCCGAGCGCGAAACCTCGCCGCTGCGTCAGGGCGTGAAACTTCGCGACCTCATACAGCGCCCGCAGCTTAATATCATGCTCCTCGCAAGCTGTGTGGTACCTCTGCGCGAAGCTATCGAAGCTCTCCCCGCCGACCGCCGCGACGAGATAGTGGAGGCTGCCGAAATCCTTATAAAATACGACGGATACATTACCCGCGAAAGAGCCGTGGCCGACAAACTCCGACGCCTTGAGGAGATTCGCCTGTCGCCCGACTTCGACTACTCGACCATAGCTTCTCTATCTACCGAAGCGCGACAGAAACTCTCGCTTCACCGCCCGCCGACAGTCGGAGCAGCCTCGCGCATCCCCGGCATTTCTCCCTCCGATATCAATATCTTATTGCTTCTGATGAATCGCTGAATCCTGTTCCACGTGGAACAATTTCAGTTTAAAATACCGATAAATCAATAACTTAAAAACATAGAAATGGAATACATCAAATCTCGCATCCGCGACGTTGAAGACTTCCCCTCAAAGGGCATCCTCTTCAAGGACCTTACCACAGCTTTCAAAGATCCCCGCGCCCTCCACATCATCGGTTGGGATCTCTCTCAGCTCTACCGCGATAAGGGCGTGACCAAAGTGGTCGGCATCGAATCGCGCGGTTTTATCGGTGGCTCTATCCTCGCGTTTGAGCTTGGTGCAGGTTTCGTTCCCGCCCGCAAGCCCGGCAAACTTCCCGCCGACACTATCCGCCAGGAATACGCCAAAGAATACGGCACTGACGTTATCGAGATTCACCGCGATGCTATCGGACCCGACGATATCGTAGTTCTCCACGACGACGTTCTCGCTACCGGTGGTACCATGGCTGCCGCTTACAAACTCGTAAAGAGCCTCAACCCGAAGAAAATCTATATCAACTTCATCATCGAGCTCAGCGCCCTCAATGGCCGTGCTGCCCTCCCCGAAGATGCAGAAGTAACTTCGCTCATCACTTATTAACGTTTTCAGGATTGCAAAATCCTGCTTTCGATTGTTATAAGAGGAAAGGCCATCGGTCTTTCCTCTTTTTTTTGGTATGACGGGCATGTCATACATCTGTGGTGAAAGTCCACACGGGACGTAGTTGCCGACGAACCCTAAAGCGACTTGCAAGTTTCGAGTGGTGACGCTCGGGAGAGAAGAAGCAATAG
>JAAVFI010000056.1 GCA_014800815.1 Bacteroidales bacterium
GGCAAAATCCTCTTTTTTGAACAAATTTTTGTCTTCAGCAACAGTGAAACTGTTTTATGCTAACCCTCATTTAAGCTTTTATCCAAACGATATCTCGGGAGTGGCAAATGCAGCCTGAATCTTCCGATTTTGTGTATAAAATAGAGACTGCCTAACTTTGGTTGTTAGACAGCCTCATTGCTTAAATTTGTCGGGGTGAGAAGACTCGAACTTCCGACCTCCACGTCCCGAACGTGGCGCGCTGCCAACTGTGCTACACCCCGATTGGCTAAGCGAGTGCAAAGTTACTCATTATTTTTTTAATTTCCATACTTTGAGGTGAAAAAAGTGTGTAGGAAAGCAAAAAATTGGCAGGTGAGGGTTATTTAACTTCGTCGTAATCAACCTTTCCCTCATCTATCTTGCGTGCTCCGCTCGCATTATAAGTTGAGGAAATAAAACTTCTTTCGGGGGTGAATGCCGGTGTAGACAGTCCACAGATATCCAGCAGGAAGTCTGGCATCCAATATGTATAGACAGGACTCGATGCTCTCGTGCGAATGCTTTCTGCAACCTCAGGACGGCTCTCCGTAAAGGTCGGAGTCATGTAGATATACATGGGCACGTCGTACAAGGTATGCGCCCTATCCGTAGTCATCGGACCGGGCTTGCGACCGTATTGTATTCTATAATCATAGAGCTCCTCGCCGTGGTCAGAAAGGTATATAACAATGGCATCGCGGTCTGCAAGTCGCTCGAAAACATCTCCAAGCAGCTTATCGAGAGCCACAGTTGCATTGTCGTAGTGCATGATGTCTTCAATCGCAGCGGAAGGTAAATCGGTCCTATGCTGATAGTCAGTTTTTGTAAAGACGGCGTCCTCTGCGGGATAGCGGCTCGAGGCCAAAAGATGTTGCCCCATGAGATGAAGGAAGACCACAGTGGAATCTTTAGCCGCTAAAATATCGGGCATTACGGTGTCTATCAGCTGATAATCGTAGGGATACCTCTCGGTATTTCGTTTATCGAACGACTGGCTTCCGGTCACTTCATCATTCATGAAGTACACGCTTGAATAGTCTATCGCGTTGAAATTTGAGGGAGTAGTCTGATTATCAAAGTACATCACTCCATAGCCGCCTTTCTTTAAAACGGCCGGCAGCAGCGGACGCTCGGGCCACTCTACCGTATCGTTATTGGTAGACAGCAAGCGCTTCATAACCAGATTAGTATAGCAATCGCCAGTAACGACATCCGTGAAAACCACGAGTTCTCCTTTAGCTTTGAGGCTGTCATTCAGCAGGCTCTCAAGTCGAGGCATGGTCGGAAGCTCGTAGCCATATAGCGACGAATGAGTCTTCTTATCCGACTCTCCTATTATCACTACTACCAACGGTAACTTTTCCTTTACGGATGCGACTTCAATTTCCTCATTTGCGCGGCGTAAATTTTCTATCTCCTGAGTATTATTTGCGAGGGCTCGGCTCTCGTACATTACCTTTAAGGGAGTAATCATCATGGAGTAATCATCTACAGGACGCCCGAAAAGGAAAGAGAAATTAAACAATATGAAAGCCACGGTCGAAACCGAAAGCACCACTGCGAGTGTAATCATGACAAACCGCCTATTCAAATACGCAAAAAATCGGCGTAAAAAGAATACTGCCAAGAATGCACCGGGCGGAATCAACATCACGTTTAATGCGAGTTGAAACGTTTCGAGTCCTGCGGCATGATGTAGAAATTCTCCGGCCTCTCCGCTGTCGGTCTGTCTGATCAATGACAATACACTCTCATTGATTCTACATTTAAGCTCGAGGGTGCAGTACAATTCACTATAGCACAGCAGCCAAGTCAGCAGAGCTATAAGCGCGCCGAATATAAATGCAATAACCCTGACCATTCTCCTGCCGGTAATTGCATACAGCAACATCGGCAGCAACAGCACCACAAAGGAAGCGGCGAAAGACTCTGTCAAACCTCCGCATGTGCGCGATAAGGTGAACCACCCTATATATGGCGATACACTAAGCGGAGCGGCCAGACTCAGCCACACAAACGTCAGCAGCGGCGCGAAAGCCTTTATTGCTCCGGTAATTCCCGCGGATATTCTACTATTCGACTTCATATAGTAAAACAAAAAGGATGCACCTTAGGCACATCCTTCTTGTCTGTTCGATTATGCTTTAATTATTTAGCTTCTTCGATAGTAACGGCACGGTCGAGTGCTACGCACTTTTCACCGAGGTCAGAGAGGTTACCGTTGTTGGTGGTAACATTGAGCTGGCTGTCAGCAACACCGTTAGCTTTGAGGAGTTTGGCAACACCTTCAGCACGGTTCTTACGGAGACGGATGTTGATGTTGTCAGTACCGGTGTAGTTATCAGCCCAACCTGTTACAGTGTACTTCTTGGAAGTATCCTGAGTCATTACGTGAGCGATAGCCTTAACAACGCGCTGGTTTTCGCGGCTGAGGCGAGAAACACCGATAGGATAGTAGATAGTAGCGAGGGGACCGTTGTTAACTTCTACAGTCTCAACAGGGCGGTTGAGGCAGTCCTTGAGCTGAGCTTCGAGGTCGGCGATGCGAGCATCAGCAGCAGCAAGGCGAGCACGGAGAGCGTCGCAGTTCTCGGGTTCGGGGAACACGGGAACGATAGGAGCATTCCACTCAGTGTTGTTGAATTTGTAGGTAAGACCGAGGAAGCCCTGAAGAACTACAGACTTGTGGTTCCAGTTGATCATATTAGCTTGTTCGTTCTTAAGAGCAGAAAGACCTGTAGCACGGAGGTCGATAGAAAGAGCGAAGTGCTTGCTGAGGTTGAAAGTATTGATAAGACCGGCACGGAGAGCCATGATGTCGTCATGACCGTACTTGTAACCGTGGCTTTCACCCTTTGCATCGTAATCCTTTACAAAAGTAAAGTAAGCACCTGCACCTGCATAAAGAGTTGCGTTGTAAACGCGACCGGGACGGTAGCCACACCACCAGTTGGTGAGGTTGATCATAAGGTCGAATACAGGACCGAATTCGTTGAAACGAGTTTTGGTGTAGCGGTTGTCGATGAGGGGTTCGCCCTGAAGGGTACCAATCCACTCTGAGCCGTCAGCGAGACCCTTGAGGCCAAGATAGCTGAAGCCAACGCGACCACCGAATACGGGAGAGAACCACTTGCCTACATAGAATGAAGCAGCGGGGCTGAAACGGTCGCTGATCTGACGGTGAATACCGAGGGGAGCAACCCAGAAATCTGCACCACCTTCAGCAGTGATGAACCAGTTGTCTTTCATGCGGTTTACGAGGACACCCTGAGTAGGATCGCTTACAAAAGTAACCTCCTGCACGGTCTCCTGTGCGCTAAGCGACTGTGCACCAAGGAAAAGGGCACAAGCGGCAGCGAAAAGAGTAGCTTTTTTCATAAGAGTTTAGCTTGTTTATTGGTTGAATGAATATATTTTGCAGTTTTAGAGTGCGCTAAATTACAACTTTTTTTTGACTTTATAACGTATCAAAATCAATTTTGTGCGAACTATATATAAATTTTAACATTTAAAGCCGAAAATATGTTCATCATCGGCCAATAAATGTGCGCACGGCATCATAGATATTCGGTGCTGTGAAGCCGAATTTCTCATCGAGAACCTTGAAGGGAGCCGACGCACCGAAGCGACTGAGGCCATAGACGGTACCGTTGAAACCCTTTATCATTTCGAGAGATACGGGCAGACCTGCGGTAAGACCGAACTGGGGTACTCCGGCGGGAAGAACCGACGCACGATATTCCTCAGGCTGGTCGTTGAAAAGACCGACCGAAGGCATGGATACTACAGATGCGCGGATACCGTCTGCCTCGAGGAGTACAGCTACTTCGCAGAGCAGCGACACTTCCGAACCGTTAGCCACGAGGACTACATCGGGAGTACCTTCGGGGCCGAATACAGTGTAGCCACCCTTCATGGTGCCGAGGGCTACCTGATAGCGCGATTCACCTTCGCGGGCAGGGATGTCCTTGAGGTCCTGACGTGAAAGAATGAGGGCTGTAGGAGTATGGGTATTCTCCATAGCCATTTTGTATGCTACGGTTGTTTCTGCAGAGTCGGCAGGACGGAGTACGAGCACCGAGGGACGACCGCTGAAATTGCGCACCTGCTCGAGGAGTCGAATCTGAGCTTCCTGTTCGATAGGCTGGTGAGTAGGACCGTCTTCGCCTACGCGGAACGCATCGTGGCTCCATACGTACTTCACAGGAAGTTCCATGAGAGCGGCAAGGCGGATAGCGGGCTTCATGTAATCGGAGAATACAAAGAACGTACCGCAGGCAGCGAAGAGACCGCCGTGAAGCACAATACCGTTCATCACCGAAGCCATAGTAAGCTCAGATACACCTGCGTGGAGGAACGCACCGGTGAAATCGCCGTGTACAATAGCGTGTGTATGTTTGAGGAAGCCGTCGGTCTTATCCGAGTTTGCAAGGTCGGCAGACGACACAATCATATTACCTACCTTCTTCGAAAGTTCGGCGAGTACATTTGCCGATGCAGTACGGGTAGCGATATCGGCTTTGTGCACTATGGCCTCATAGTCAATCGAAGGAACTACGCCCTCGAGATAAGTCTTGAGTTCGATAGCGAGACCGGGATTCTCAGCAGCCCAGCGCTCGTACTCGGCACGACGGCGGGCAACGATAGTGCGGAGTTCTTCGCGACGCTTTGCATAGAGTTCTTCCACTTCGGGGAAAATCTCCCAAGGATTCTCGGGGTTACCACCGAGATTGCGAACGGTAGATGCATAGTCTGCACCGGATTTGCTCAGAGGCTGACCGTGGGTCGAGCACTTGCCTTCGAAATTGGAGCCGTCGGCAGTGACAACGCCCTTGCCCATGATAGTGCGGCCTACGATGAGAGTCGGTTTTTTAGTTTCGGCCTCAGCTTCTACAATAGCCTTTGCGATAGCCTCGGGGTCGTTGCCGTCGATTTCTATCACATTCCAGTGCCAGGCACGGTATTTAGCTGCATAATCTTCGGTATCGACTTCATCGACCATTGTCGAGAGCTGCACACCGTTGCAGTCATAGAACATTATAAGGTTTGAGAGACCGAGGAAGCCGGCGAGGCGACCGGCGCCCTGCGAGATTTCTTCCTGAATACCACCGTCGGAGATGAAAGCGTAAGTCTTGTGTGCTACTACATCGCCGAAGCGAGCTTGCAGGAAACGTTCGGCAATGGCGCAGCCGACTGCCATGGTGTGACCTTGTCCGAGAGGACCTGAAGTATTTTCGACGCCACGTTCGGGATCAAGTTCGGGGTGGCCGGGTGTTACTGAGCCCCACTGACGGAATTGCTGCAGTTCTTCAATAGTGTAGTGACCGCAAAGAGCAAGCACCGCATAGAGCATCGGCGACATGTGACCGGGGTCAAGGAAGAAGCGATCGCGACCGAACCAGGTAGGATCGTCAGGATCACTCACCAGAAAACGGGAGAAAAGTACGTTTACGAAGTCGGCGCCGCCCATGGCACCTCCGGGATGTCCGGATTTGGCTTTTTCAACCATTGATGCAGCCAGAATTCTGATATTGTCCGCTGCACGTGTGAGTATCTGCGAATCCATAAATATTTGGAGTAGGTATGTGTTTTCGACCGCGAAATTACGTTAATTTTTCCGCACGACAAAATTTTTATTCTTCGCCCTCGTTCAAATCCTCATCATAAGTCTGATAGAGAAGGTCGTTATAGGGGAAGCGGGCGAGGTGTATCTCGCGTGCCATTTGATAGAGTTTGCGCTTGAGCTCGTCGATGTTGGTGCCTTTCTTTGCGGAGATAAACACGCAGTTATCGTTCATCTTAGCCATCCATGAGGCCTTGAGTTCGTCGAGAGTGATGTTGCAGCGCTCGCGGGGAGTGAGGTCATCGGCATCTTTGGGCGTGCAGCTGAAAGCGTCAATCTTGTTAAATACAAGAATCATGGGTTTGTCGGCACCGTTGCACACTTCGCGGAGAGTTTTGTCCACCACTTCGATCTGTTCTTCGAAGTTGGGGTGTGAAATATCCACTACGTGAACGAGGATATCGGCTTCGCGCACCTCGTCAAGCGTCGACTTGAACGAGTCCACAAGGTGAGTAGGAAGTTTTCTGATAAATCCTACGGTATCGGTGAGCAGGAAGGGAAGATTGTCAATCACGACTTTGCGGACGGTGGTGTCGAGAGTCGCGAAAAGTTTGTTTTCGGCAAATACTTCGCTCTTGCTCAGCAGATTCATCAGCGTAGACTTACCCACATTGGTATAGCCTACGAGGGCCACTCGGGTGAGCTTGCCTCGGTTCTTGCGCTGCACAGCCTTCTGGCGGTCGATAGCCTTGAGCTCATTCTTCAGATAAGAAATGCGGTCGAGGATTATTCGGCGGTCAGTCTCAATCTGGGTTTCACCCGGGCCACGCATACCGATACCGCCTCGCTGGCGTTCGAGGTGAGTCCACATTCGCGTAAGGCGAGGAAGGAGATACTGATACTGAGCGAGCTGAACCTGCGTCTTAGCCTCGGCTGTCTGTGCGCGTTTGGCAAAGATGTCGAGGATGAGGTTGGTGCGGTCAAGAATCTTGACACCGAGTTCGCGCTCGATATTGAGCACCTGCTTGGTAGAGAGGTCATCGTCGAAAATCGCCATAGCGATATCGCCGTCTTCCTCGATATATTTTTTAATCTCCTCAAGCTTACCCTTTCCCACAAAAGTACGGGGATTGGGATAGTCGAGCTTCTGAGTAAAAATTTTCACGGAGTCCGCGCCGGCAGTATCGGCGAGAAAAGCGAGTTCGGCAAGATACTCGGTAGATTTCGCCTCGTCCTGCGTGGGTGTGATAAGACCCACGAGCACGGCGCGTTCGGGAGTTGCCGAAACAGATATTCTTGAATTTTTGTCAATCATAGTATAATGTATCAGCAGTACATCGCCTCGATTTCACTGGCGTAGTGAGAGTTAATCACGGGGCGTTTAATTTTGAGAGTATTGGTAAGCTCTCCGTTCTCTATAGTAAACTCCTTCGGCAGGAGTGTGAATTTCTTGATTTTCTCAAATCCGGCCAGGCCCTTCTGCAGACGCTCGATGCGCTCGGCTATAAAATTCTTTATCTCCGAGTTTTCGATAAGATCTTCGACATTTTCGAATGCAATACCATGCTTGCGGGCATACTCTTTGAGAGCACCGAATGCGGGGATGATAATTGCCGTAACATACTTGCGACGGTCGCCGATCACGGCCACCTGCTCGATATAGCGGTCCTGGCCGAGACGGCTCTCGATAGCCTGCGGAGCGATGTACTTGCCGTTTGAAGTCTTGAAGAGGTCTTTGATACGGTCGGTGAGCACAATGGCGCCACTCATATCGAATCGTCCGGCGTCGCCGGTGCGGAACCAGCCGTCGGCGGTAAATGCCTTCTCATTCTCCTCGGGACGGTTGTAGTAACCGCGCATCACAGTGGGGCCTTTGACGAGAATTTCATTTTCCTCGCCGATTTTTACCTGCACGCCGGGCATGGTAGTTCCTACGGTACCGATTACATAGTCTACATCGGGGAAGCAACTTACTGTAGCGGTAGTTTCCGAGAGGCCATAACCGACCACAATATTCACGCCAATAGCATGGAGAAATTCAACGATTTCGGGTGAGATAGGGGCACCGGCGGTCGGGAAGAAACGGCCGTTCTGAATACCTATCACCTTACGGACTTTATCGAATACACGCTTGTCGAAGAACTGATATTGCTTTTCGAGCCACCAGGGCACTTCGAGGCCAAGACGTTTGTACTCAAGATTTCTCTTGGCTCCAACCTTAAGAGCGCGCTCCACGAGTATTCGCTGAACACCTTTCATAGCGGAAATTTTATCCTGCACGGCGGCATAGACCTTCTCCCAGAATCGGGGAACGCTGCACATGCTCGTGGGAGATGCAATAGGCAGAGCCTCCTGAATGCGTTTGGGGTCGTGGTTGATAGCCACACGCATACCTTTTGAAAGGCAGAAATAAGTCCAAGCCTTCTCGAAGATATGGCACATAGGGAGGAAGCACACCGAGGTATCGCTGTCGGAGAGCGTAGTCAGGCGCTCGTGGTGAATCTCCATAGCCGCGTTGAAGCAGCCGTGAGTAAGGACAGCGCCCTTAGGCTGGCCGGTAGTACCCGAAGTATAGATAAGAGTGGCAATATCTTCGGGAGTGGCTTCAGATGCTCTGAGAGTCACTTCAGCCCGGCATGCGGGCGATGCTGCGGCACCGAGCTCAAGTATTTCGGAGAAACGCATCGAATCCTTGTCGGCATCATCGTGCTTTATGGTCGGATTTATAGTGATGATTTTCTCGAGAGTCGGGCATTCATCGAATATCGAACGTACTGCTTGATAGTGGGCTTCGGTATCGACCACGGCGAAGCGTGCGCCGGCATCGTTGATGATATATTGAATCTGATCGGGGCTCGATGTCGCATAGATCGACACGGGCACGGCGCGGTTGGAGTAGCAGGCGAAATCTGTTATAAGCATTTCGGGGCAGTTGTTGGAAACGACCGCCACCATATCGGAGGGTTTAAGTCCCAGTATTTCAAACGCACAAGCCGCGTTTTCAACCATACGGGCGAAGTCCCCCCACGAAGTACCGACGCAGCGCTTTGCATCCACGTCGATAACGCTGAATGCTTCGCGGTCGGGACCGTAGGCTTTCTCTTGAAGGCGTACCAGGTTGGTAAGTATATTCTGCATCTTGAGGTGTTTCTACGTGATTATTCTGCAAAGGTACGTCCTTTGCGTCTATTAATTAACAATCAAGGCTTAAAAAATGGCCGCTAATTAACATTCATTGCCTAATCAATATAAATCATGTTAATATACCTTAACAAAATCACTCAAAACACTCTACAAACCCCTCCTTGAATTAATTTTGCAAAATATGATACACGATATTCTTGCCCAATACCATATTGCAGGCCTCGTGATAGGCCTTGCCACATTCCTTATTATAGGACTGTTTCACCCGCTGGTGATTAAGAGCGAATACTATTTCGGCACAAGGTCGAAGTGGTGGTTCCTTGTCGCCGGCATCATACTGTGTGTGGTATCCGTCTTCCTTACCGACACTGTGCTTTCTGTTCTTGCCGGAGTTGCAGCCTTCTCTTCGTTCTGGTCCATCAAGGAAATCGAAGAGCAGGAAGAACGCGTGCACAAGGGTTGGTTCCCCCGCAATCCCAAGCGTACTTATCCGTGGGATAAGGCCGAGGAAAAAGGTGAATGGGACTAAATCAAAGGGCCTGATTCTTACAAAGCTCCCAAAAAGCGACTGCCGATGCTGCCGCCACGTTGAGTGAATCTACTCCGTGGCTCATCGGTATGGTGACTACATAGTCCGACGTGCCGATAGCTTCGTCGGCAAGGCCGTCGCCCTCCGTTCCGAGTACTATTGCGAGGCGCGGTTCGGATTTCAGCACGGGAGAATCAAGCTCTATCGAATCATTTCTGAGAGCCATTGCCACGGTTTTGAATCCGAGTGCCGACAGCTGCGAGTAGCCGCCTTCGAGCCATGTCCAGGGAACGAGAAAGATTGTGCCCATGGAAACACGCACGGCACGACGGTTGAGCGGGTCGCAGGATGTGGGAGTAAGCAGAACGGCATCAATGCCCAAGGCGGCGGCCGAGCGGAATATCGCACCGATATTGGTAGTATCCACCACACCGTCGATTACAGCGACACGGCGCGCATTTTCGAGCACCTTTTCTACCGGGAGAGGTGCCGGGCGGTGCATGGCCGCAAGCACTCCGCGGGTGAGAGTGTAGCCGGTTATGCCGGCGAGCATCTCGCGCGAGCCCGTATAGACGGGCACGTCGGGGCATCGGGCTATGATATCGGCAGCATCGCCGGAGATGTGCTTCTCCTCACAGAGAAGCGACAGGGGGCGATAGCCTGCATCGAGAGCTACACGAATCACTTTGGGACTCTCGGCGATGAACATGCTCTGCGAGGGGTCAAGACGATTTCGCAGCTGTGCTTCGGTGAGAGATGTATAAGGCGCGATAGCCGGGTCGGCGGGGTCGGTGATATGGATTATCATAATAAGTAAATATGAGGGGAGCACAGTCGGCAGACCGTACTCCCCTGCTCTATTTTTCTATCAGATTACTGGAGACCTGAAACTGCTACAGAGGGGTCGATTTTTGCAACGAGACCCTGGAGAACTTTACCCGGGCCGAGTTCTACGAATTCGGTGGCACCGTCGGCAATCATATTGCGGACGGTCTGAGTCCAACGCACGGGAGCGGTGAGCTGAGCCACGAGGTTAGTCTTGATTTCGGCGGGGTCGGTGTGGGGAAGAGCGTCGACGTTCTGGAACACGGGGCAAACGGGAGTGTGGAATTCAGTATTCTCGATTGCCTGAGCGAGTTCGGCACGAGCGGGCTCCATGCAGGGCGAGTGGAATGCACCGCCTACCTTGAGTTTGAGCGCGCGCTTAGCACCTGCAGCCTTGAGGGCTTCGCAAGCAGCGTCGATAGCAGCAACTTCGCCGGAGATAACGAGCTGACCGGGGCAGTTGTAGTTTGCACACACTACGGTGCCTTCGATACCTGCGCAGATTTCCTCAACCTTTTCGTCGGGGAGAGCGAGTACGGCAGCCATAGTAGACTCGGTGAGTTCGCAAGCCTTCTGCATTGCGTTTGCACGGGCAGCAACGAGGCGGAGACCGTCTTCGAAGTCGAGCGCTCCGGCGGCAACGAGAGCGGAGAATTCGCCGAGAGAGTGACCGGCAACCATGTCGGGCTTGAAGTCAGCGCCGAGGCTCTTTGCGAGAAGTACGGAGTGGAGGAAGATAGCAGGCTGTGTTACCGCAGTCTTGCGGAGGTCTTCGTCGGTACCTGCGAACATAAGATCGGTGATACGGAAACCAAGAATCTCATTGGCCTTCTCAAAGAGTGCGCGAGCCTCTTCATTGTTGTCGTAGAGGTCTTTACCCATTCCTACGAACTGGGCACCCTGACCGGGAAAAACGTATGCTTTCATAGATTATCTATATAAAATATCCTAATTTTTTCTGCAAAGTTAGGCATTTTCGGCGAAATATCACTAACTTTACGATTCTAATATCAAATCACAGCAATGACACCTTTATATATACTCCCTGTTTTCTTAGGAAATATGCGCGGTTGGCAGCTCATAATCATCGTGCTCGTAATCCTTCTTCTCTTCGGAGGCAAGAAGATACCCGAACTTATGCGCGGCCTCGGCCAGGGCATTCAGCACTTCAAGAAAGGCATGGCCGAAGCTAAGGAAGAGCTGAACAAGACTCTCGACGAAAATCCTACCGACACCAAGGGCAAGGACAAGGAATAATCCGAACATCTAATCGTGTCTGATTCCGGACAGTCTCAGATGAGTTTCTGGGAGCACCTCGACGCACTGCGGGGGGTACTCTTCAGAATAGTTGTGGTCATAGCAGCCGTTGCTACGGTCACTTTCATAGCCATGCCCTGGCTGTTCGACAATGTGATAATGGCTCCGTGCACCGGCGATTTCATCACCTACCGCCTCGTCAACAAACTTGCGGCGAGTTCCGGGATGTCGGAATTAGCCACTGCCGATACATTCAGCGTCGATATAGTGAGTCTCGAACTCACATCGCAGCTCTTTGTACATTTTTCGGCCGCGTGCTGGACTGCCCTGCTCATCTGCTTCCCTATCATTATTTATATATTGTGGGGATTCATATCGCCGGGGCTATATGAAAACGAACGCCGCGGAGCAAGCAAGGCATTCATTTTCGGCAATGTAATGTTCTACCTCGGGGTGGTAACGGGTTACTTCCTCGTATTCCCCCTCGCGGTACGATTCCTTGCCGAATACAACCTAAGCGCGACTATCCGCCCTATAGTATCTCTCGACTCCTATATGGACAACTTCTTCACCATGCTGATAATGCTCGGCGCGGTGTTTGAGTTGCCTCTGCTCTCCTGGCTGCTTGGAAAGGCCGGACTGCTTACCCGACCGTTCTTCAGCAAATACAGGCGTCATGCCATAGTGGCGATACTCGTCGTTGCCGCCCTTATCACACCTACGGGCGACCCATTCACTCTGCTCATAGTATTCATACCCGTGTACGCTCTCTGGGAACTCAGTGCCCTGCTCGTGCCAAAAGCCGCCGACAGCGAGTAAGAACGAAATATCAACAAGTAAGTCATGAAAAACATCAAGCTACGCATCGGGCTCCTCGGGCGCATAGCCATAGCCATTGCACTCGGCATCGGTGCCGCATTTATATTTCCGCACTGGCTCGTGAGGAGCTTTGCCACATTCGGCAGCATATTCAGCTCATTTCTCGGCTTCACCATACCTCTGCTCATAGTGGGCTTTGTAGCTCCTGCCATTGCCGACATAGGCCGACGCGCCGGAGCAATGCTGCTCACCACCGTACTGATAGCCTACGCCATGACCCTGGGTTCGGGAATGCTCGCCTATTTCTCGGCCTCCGAGATATTTCCACAGCTTATCACTCCCGGCTCGTTCAATGAAGAGACGCAGGCTGCCGCCCAATCGGCGCAACCCTTCTTCACTCTTTCCATCGCACCTCTGATGAGTGTGATGACAGCACTCGTGCTTGCTTTCGTCCTCGGATTTGCCTGCGCGGTACGCCCCGAGGAGACCGCGACACTCAAGCGGTGCATCGACGAGTTCAGAGCAGTAATCAACCTACTGATAATGAAGATAATCATACCGCTTCTGCCGATATACATCTTCAACATCTTCCTTGATATGACTGTGACGGGCGCCGTAGCCCCTGTCCTTGTCACCTTCTTCAAGATTATAGCGGTGATATTTGCGCTGCACATACTTCTGCTCGTGGCCCAGTACTGCATAGCGTCGCTCTTTTCGGGCTACAACCCGCTGCGTTCGCTCAAAACGATGCTTCCGGCCTACGCCACGGCACTCGGCACGCAGTCGTCGGCGGCCACAATTCCCGTCACACTTGAGCAGACCATAAAAATGGGTGTGAGCAAAGACGTGGCAGGGTTTGTGATACCGCTGTGCGCCACCATACACATGTCGGGCAGCACGCTCAAGATAGTATGTTGCGCCGCCGCGCTGATGATAGCCAAAGGTATGCCTCTCGACGCCACGACCTTCATTGGATTCGTGGCGATGCTCGGTATCACATTGGTTGCAGCTCCGGGCGTACCGGGCGGCTGCATCATGGCCTCACTCGGCATACTGTCGAGTATGCTCGGATTCTCGGAAGCCGACAACGCCCTGATGATAGCCCTCTACATAGCAATGGATTCTTTCGGCACGGCGTGCAACATCACCGGCGACGGTGCAATAGCCCAAATCATAGACCGCCTTTTCGGCCGCAGCAAAGTGGCTGCCTTAGCTGCCGAGTAACCAATTTTTCAATACGTCAATTTCCTCTTCGCTGCGAGGTGCTGACTGCATAGTCAGTCGGGTGCGGGGCAGCTGCCGCCAGAGTGTAGAAGTCCAGGCCCTCCATAGTGGGGCCCGAACCTACTGCCTCGGGTGGCGGCTTCTGAGGCGAAGAGACGGGGATGAGGAAAACGGTGGTCATGGGAGCGGCCTTCGCAGGCAGGTCTTCCATGGCCTTTCGACGATATGCGCGGTATGCGCTAATAGAGATATCACGCTCTACAC
>JAAVFI010000057.1 GCA_014800815.1 Bacteroidales bacterium
CTCTTGTACTACTCTTAGTCTATTGTAATCGTTTCAATGTTCTCTTTGGCGTCTCGGGAGCGTCGTTCCCGAAAGCGAGTGCAAAGTTACAACCTCAATCGGGCAGTTTCCAAATTTTCAAGCCACTTTAACACTTATTTAACATTTGAGCGCGAACTTTTTGAGGTTTTGGAGTGTTGTTTCGCGCCTCTATACGGCTTATTCTTGCGAACTCTCGACAGCTATACGCTTGAGTGTCAGCAGCTCGCGACCTTGAGAGTCGGTCAAAAGCACTGTTTCCCGGTTTTTCCCGGCGATTGCAGTAGCAGTTTCTTCGAGTGCGAGGAGAAATTTCTGCTCCTGCTGCATCTTCGGACACGCCATTCGGGTGCATGCTATATTAGAAAAGTCGATAGCGTTTGACTTGGACGGGTCGATGTATAATGAACCGTTGAAGAAATTGCATCCGGTATTGCCATGAACTTTGAGTTCGGCAATGTCGACAAAGAGTGTCACGTCGTCTTCTTCTATTTTTTTGCCGTCGATAGCGGTAACTTGCCAGTTGCCGTTAAGGAATTCCATATTGTGACGGCGGAGTGTCATCACAACATTTCCTTTCGCGTTCTTCAGATATAGGTATGTCTCCTGCCCTATCTTGCGGCAATCTACATTTAGGGGAGTCTGGCCGGAATAGATTGAGCCGATAAGAGCGCTATAGTTATTATCGGGGCAATACTTCATGGTCGAGAGCGGATTGGAGAAGACAATCTCGCCGTTGCTCTTTATTACATAGTCGCCGTTGATGATGTTGCATCCGTCGGATGCATAGAAGCGTCCTTCGGCATCGAAGTGTGCATAGGGCATATCGTCGTCGGCCGGGATAGTCACTTCTCCGACAGAGACCACGGTCCACTGGCCACCGAGGAGCTGCTCTTTGGTGGGCTTGGTGTTAAGTTGGGCCGGAGCGGGCTTTGCGGCTTCGGCATCCTTATCTTTACCCTTAGTTTTGCCCGGTGCCTTGACTGTAGGGTCGACCAATGCAGTATTGGAGTCTTTCGAGACCAATCCGGTGACTTTGTTGACCACCGAACATGAGCCGAGCATAAGGGCGAGTGATATGGCGAGGATGGATATATGTGCTTTCATCTTATAATAATGTGTGAGTTATGTAATCGGGCGGCACTACCGACCCCGGATTGCTGTAATATCTAATACAAAACAAAGGGGAAACGGTATTGTTGTGCTATGCGCGGGTGTAAAATTAATAATTATTATTTAAAAAGGCTGCAAAGTCTTGGCGGTATGCGCAAAAAAAATTAATTTTGCCATAGAAAAGAAATACATCAGTATGCTTGAAATCAGTGAAATCTTCAATGCGGCAGCAGTTCTCAAAGGAGTTGCCCGCACAACAGCCATAATACCCGCTCCAAAACTTTGTCCGGGGCTGGATATATATTTAAAGACTGAAAACCTTCAGCAGACGGGGTCTTTCAAACTCCGTGGCGCTTATTATAAGATCTCTCAGCTTTCCGAAGAGGAAAAAGCACGCGGCGTGATAGCTTGCTCTGCGGGCAATCATGCGCAGGGCGTGGCTCTCGGTGCTACTCACAACGGCATCAAGGCTCTCATCTGCCTGCCCGCTGGTGCGCCCATTTCCAAGATTGAGGCGACTAAGGGTTACGGTGCCGAGGTGTGTCTCGTGCCAGGCGTGTACGACGATGCTTACGCCAAGGCTCTCGAGCTGCAGAAGGAATACGGATATTGCTTCGTACACCCCTTCGATGACCCGAAGGTAATTGCGGGCCAGGGCACTATCGGTCTCGAGATTCTCGAGCAGATGCCCGAGGTTGAGGCTGTGGTTGTTCCTATCGGCGGTGGCGGCCTGATTTCGGGCGTTGCCTTCGCTATCAAGACACTTCGCCCCGACGTGAAGGTGTATGGCGTGCAGTCGTCGGGAGCGCCTTCTATGGCCGAGTCGCTCAAAGAGGGCAAGCTCTGCCACTTGAACGATGTGAGCACTATCGCTGATGGTATAGCCGTGAAAGAACCCGGTGTGAATACTTTCGAGATGTGCAACAAGTATGTGGATGAGGTTGTGACGGTTTCGGACGACGAAATCGCAGCCGCTATACTTGCTCTTATCGAGAAGCAGAAGATCGTTGCCGAAGGCGCCGGTGCGGTGTCGGTGGCAGCGGTGATGTTCGGCAAACTTCCCGTTGAGGGAAAGAAAACGGTTTGCCTCGTATCGGGCGGCAACATCGACGTAAACACGCTTAACCGCGTGATAACCCGCGGCCTGAACAAGAGCGGACGCAACTACTCGTTTATAATTGACATCGCTGACAAACCCGGACAGCTCTCGGGAGTTTGCTCGGTAGTGGGTGAACGCGGCGGCAATATCATATCGGTAAACCACGAGCGAATCAACTCAAGCACAGCTATCAACGGCTGTATGATACGTCTTGAGCTCGAGACCCGCGATGCCGACCACATTGAAGAAATAAGAGGCGCTCTGATTTCGGAGGGCTATAAAGTACTTAACTAATCCGAATTTAAATGATAAAGAATATACTTGCAGCGACAGCCGCTGCCCTACTCTGCCCGGCTATCCGTGCCGCCGAACCCGCCGACAGCGCGGCAACCGACAGCATCGAAAAATTTGTGTTTACCGACGTGATAGTGATTCCGACCACTTCGGTAAAAGACCAGAATAAGTCGGGAACATGCTGGTGCTTTGCCGGCACATCGCACTTCGAGGATGAAATCGTACGCAAGGGCGGCGACAGTCTCGACATCTCCGAGATGTACACCGTGCGCAAGTGCTACGAAGATAAGGCCGAGCGCTTCATACGCATGTATGGTCAGACAAACTTCTCTCCCGGCGGCTCGATTGTGGACGTTCCCTATGTGTGGAAGCGCTACGGAGCAATTCCCGAGGAAGTGTACGGCGGAATAGAGTACGGCGAGGACAAACATGTGCACGGCGAACTCGACGCAGCTCTCTCGGCTTACCTCAAGGCCGTCGTTGCGAAGCCCAACAAGCGTCTGTCGACAGCGTGGCGCAAGGGTCTCAAGGGAATCCTCGACGCTTACTTCGGCGAAGTTCCCGAGACTTTCGAATACAAAGGCAAGACCTACACTCCGCAGAGTTTCGCAGCCGCACAGCCTATCAATACCGACGACTATGTGCCTCTGACATCGTTTACTCATCATCCTTACTATGAGAGCTTTGCGGTAGAGGTTCCCGACAACTGGCTCTGGGCTCAGTACTACAACCTTCCGCTCGATGAATTCAAGGCGGTGGTCGACAATGCTCTCGCCAAAGGATATCCCGTTGTGTGGGCTGCCGACGTGAGCGAAGGCGGTTTCAAGTGGACCGACGGTGTGGCTCTCATGCCCAAGGGCAAGAAAGAGAGCGACATGGACGGTACAGAACTCTCGCGCTGGGTGAAACTCTCCGACAAGGAGCGTGCAAGCGACAAGTTCAACTTCAAAGGTCCGGTTGAGGAAATCGAAGTGACAGCCGAAGTTCGTCAGGAAATGTACGACAATCAGGAGACTACCGACGACCACGGCATGGAAATAGTAGGAACAGCCACCGACCAGAACGGCAACCGATACTATAAGGTAAAAAATTCGTGGGATACCAACCAGATATATGAAGGATTCTTCTATGTATCCGAGCCTTACTTCCTTGCGAAGACTATGGATATCTTAGTACATAAGGACGCGATACCCCGAGACACCGCTAAAAAGCTTAAACTCAAATGAAACTGAAAACTGCAGGCGCACTGCTTCTACTTGGCGTGATGGCTCTGCCTTCGTGCAAGACGAGCGAGGAGAACTACCGCGCGGCTTACGAAAAGACTATTCAGGCACGCCGTGAATCGGGAGACTCTACCGAGGTGAACATCTACACCAATCTTCGTACTCAGGCCCCCTCGCGCACCGAGGAAACCGAATACGGACCTTACGAGGTGCGCACTATGGTTGTGCGCGTCACCGAGGGTGGCGGCGCTATTGCAGAATATGTAAAAGAATACTGTGGAGTGGTGGGGCAATTCAAGCAGATATTCAATGCCAAATCGCTTCGGGAGCGGCTTGTAGACGCAGGTTATCCAGGGGCATTCATTGTTGAGACTGCAGAGCCTTACTACTACGTGGTGCTTACATCCGGAACTATCAATCAGGTGGCACAGGCCCTGAGCGAACTCAAGAAAGATCCTAACTTCGTGATGCGCGAGCCGTGCCCGTTCATAATCGACAGGGCACCGCTGAAACCTCAACAGCCCTTAATGAAAAGAGGATGATATTCAATCTATTCAAAAAGAAACCTTTAGAGCCTGCGAAGCTGTGCTTCCACACCGATATCCACTGCCATGTGGTGCCCGGAGTGGACGACGGCTCGCCAGATGCGGCAACGTCGGCCGACCTCATAGAAGCCATGCAGCGATTCGGGATAAGTACTATCTACGCATCGCCGCACGTAACGCAGAATACTTTTGAAAACAGCCGTGAGACTATCGCACCTGCCGTGGCAGAACTTCGCGAAGAGCTTGCAAAGCGCGGCAACGGCATAAAATTCGGACATTCGGCCGAGTACCGAATCGACGAACTCTTTATGCAGCGTCTCGAAAATAACGAGCTGATGCTTCTGCCCAACGACTATATACTTATAGAGAATTCGTTTCTGCAGGAACCCTGGAATCTCGACCAGCTGATTTTCGACCTTCAGGTACGCGGACTACGTCCGATACTCGCACACCCCGAGCGATATGCATATTACTTCGGCAAGAAAGAACGCCTCGTCGAGCTCCATAATGCGGGGCTGCTTTTCCAGATAAATCTTCTGAGCCTTGCCGGGGCATACGGCAAAGCCGAGCGCATGGCAGCCAAGTATCTGATAGATAAAGGCCTCGTGGACTTCATGGGCACCGATATTCACAAAGAATCGCATATCAAAGCTATCGAAGCATATCTTCCTACGAAGGAGGCGCATGCCGATATGGAAGCTCTGCGTGGAAAGGTGATGAACGACACCGCGTTTCTCTAAAAATATATTTGGATATAAAACGACTAAAAAACGACGCTAATGAGTGTTATGTGGATTTTTCTGCTTACCTTTGCAGCGTTGGAGGAGAAGCATCTCCTTTATATACCATAAACACAATAGAACAACCGACAAATTCCATTTAAGATGTTGGAAAACACCAATGTAAAGACCCTTGACAAGGTAGTGGTGCGTTTCTCGGGCGACTCCGGCGACGGTATGCAGCTCGCAGGAAATATCTTCACCAATGTTTCGGCCGGCCTTGGCAACCAGGTGTCGACTTTCCCCGACTATCCCGCAGAAATCCGCGCACCGCAGGGTTCACTCGGAGGCGTATCGGGCTTTCAGGTAAGCGTAGGTACCGGGGTTCACACACCGGGCGACAACTGCGACGTGCTTTTAGCAATGAACGCCGCAGCCCTCAAGACCAACTGCAAATTCCTCAAGCCCGGAGGCGTAGTAATAATCGACAGCGACTCCTTCAAAGAGGCAGACCTCAAGAAGGCACTGTACACAACCGACGATCCCATTAAGGAGCTTGGCATCAATGCTCAGGTTGTAGAAGTGCCTGTGACAACAATCACCAAGGCAGCCCTCGCCGACAGCGGTCTTGACAACAAGAGCATGCTCAAGTGCCGCAATATCTTTGCTTTGGGTCTTGTCTGCTGGCTTTTCGACCGTCCGCTCGAAGCAGCACTCCACATTCTCAAAAATAAATTTGCCAAGAAACCCGCTATATTCGAGGCCAATGCCAAGGTGCTGCAGGCCGGATATGACTACGGTCATAACATCCACGCGTCTGTAAACACCTACCGCATCGAGAGCCCCGAGCCCAAGCCGGGTGTCTACACTGATATCAACGGTAACACAGCCACAGCGTGGGGTCTGATAATGGCATCGGAGAAGTGCGGCCGCCCGCTCTTCCTCGGTTCCTACCCTATCACTCCCGCCACCGATATTCTCCACGAGCTTGCCAAGCGCAAGGACCTCGGCGTTAAGGCCTGCCAGATGGAAGACGAAATTGCCGGCGTATGCTCGGCTATCGGCGCATCTTTCGCCGGCGACCTTGCCGTGACTTCGACTTCCGGCCCCGGTCTCGCACTCAAGAGCGAGGGTATCGGCCTTGCCGTAATGGCAGAACTTCCGCTCGTAGTGATCGACGTACAGCGCGGCGGACCTTCGACCGGTCTTCCCACCAAGACAGAGCAGACCGACCTTATGCAGGCACTCTATGGCCGCAACGGTGAATCTCCCGTGGCTGTAGTAGCACCCGCCTCGCCCACCGACTGCTTCGACATGGCTTTCGAAGCCTGCCGTATTGCAGTGGAGCACACTACCCCGGTAATCCTTCTCAGCGATGCCTTCATAGGCAACGGAGCTTCGGCATGGAGAATCCCCACCGCCGATGAATATCCCGCTATCAAGACTCCCGACATTCCCGTCGACATGCTTGCCGACGGCAGCTGGAAGCCTTACAAGCGCACCGACAATCTCGGCCGCTACTGGCCTATGAGCGGTACAGATGGTGCACAGCACCGTCTTGGCGGTCTTGAAAAGGATGTGGTAAGCGGTGCAATATCTACCGACGGCGCCAACCATGAGAAAATGGTGGAACTCCGCCGCGAGAAAATTGCCCGTATCGCCAACGATATACCCGCACTCGAGGTAATGGGTAATCCGGATTCGGATACTCTTCTTGTAGGCTGGGGCGGTACTTACGGCCACCTCCGTACCGCTGCCGAAGAACTTTGCCGCCAGGGCAAGCCGGTAGCCTTCGCCCAGTTCCGCTACATCAATCCTCTACCCGCCAACACCGGCGAGGTGCTTGCGCGCTATAAGAAAATTATCGTTGCAGAACTCAACACGGGTATGTTTGCAGACTATCTGCAGTGCCGCTACCCCGACGCACATATTCTTCGCATCAACAAGGTGCAGGGTCAGCCTTTCTCGGTGAGCGAGGTTGTAGAACGCACTGAAAAACTTATGGAGGACTAAGCAATGGAAGAAAACAAGACTTTCGCTCCCGCCGACTATAAAAGCGATCAGGCAGTGCGCTGGTGCCCCGGTTGCGGCGACCACGCCATACTCAATACACTTCACAAGGCAATGGCCGAACTCGGTATTCCGCCTCACCGCACCGCGGTGATTTCGGGTATCGGTTGCTCATCGCGTCTGCCCTACTACATGAATACTTTCGGATTCCACACTATCCACGGCCGTGCGGCAGCTGTCGCAACCGGCTATAAGGTGGCAAATCCCGAGATGACCGTCTGGCAGATTTCGGGCGACGGCGACGGCCTCGCTATCGGCGGCAATCACTTCATCCATGCCGTACGACGCAATGTGGACATCAACATTGTGCTCTTCAACAATAAAATCTACGGTCTTACCAAGGGTCAGTATTCTCCGACGAGCGACCGCGGGTTTGTGAGCAAGTCGAGCCCCTACGGTACTGTGGAAGACCCGTTTATCCCCGCAGAACTCGTGTTCGGCGCACGCGGCAATTTCTTTGCCCGCAGCATCGACGTAGAGCTCGCCACCTCGCAGGCAGTGCTTGCCGCAGCTGCACGCCACAAGGGTACTTCGGTGGTTGAAATTCTACAGAACTGTGTAATCTTCAACAATGGCATACACAATGCGATAACCGACCGCGAAATCCGCGCCGACCGCACTATCCTGCTCGAACACGGCAAGAAGATGATTTTCGGCAAGGACAAGAACCGCGGCCTCGTTTGCGACGGTTTCCTGCTCAAAGCCGTGACAATCGGCGAAGACGGTTATACTCTCGACGACGTACTTGTGCACGACGCCCACACTCCCTCCAACTTCCTGCATCAGCAACTTGCGATGATGGACGGTCTCGGCGACCTGCCTCTCGCCCTCGGTGTAATCCGCGATGTGGCAGCTCCTACCTACGACGAAGGTGTTTCGCAGCAGGTTGAGGACGTACGCGCCCGCAAGGGATTCACTTCGCTCCACGACATGATTCTCGCAGGCGAAACCTGGACTGTGGAGTAATAATACATTTTTTGAGAACCCGCAAAAGGTCGACTTCGGATGACGGAGTCGACCTTTCTTTTATTCAGAATGTCAATTTCCTCTTCGCTGCGAGGTGTGAGCTGTGAGGCTCATCGTGTGCGGGGCAGCTGCCGCTAAGGTGTAGAAGTCCAGACCCTCCATAGTAGGGCCCGAACCTCGTTCCTTAGGTGGCGGCTTCTGAGGCGAAGAGACGGGGATGAGGAAATAGGTGGTCATGGGAGCGGCCTTCGCAGGCAGGTCTTCCATGGCCTTTCGGCGATATGCGCGGTATGCGCTGCTGGAAATGTCGCGCTCTACACAGGTCGGGAA
>JAAVFI010000058.1 GCA_014800815.1 Bacteroidales bacterium
ACGAACCCTCATTTTAGCTTTTACCCAAAGTATATCTCGGGAGTGGCAAATGCAGCCTGAATCTTCCGATTTTGTGTATAAAATAGAGACTGCCTAACTTTGGTTGTTAGACAGCCTCTTTATAAGTAAGGTGTGAATGTTTTATCGGATGATTACCGTACGGGAGAAGTCGCCGATGTGGACTACGCAGATGCTGCCCGGTTCGAGACCTTCTACGGTATTCTCGCCGGCGTGGAAGTGACCTGCAAAGAGGGTACGGCCGTCGATGCAGTAGATTGCCCCCTCAAGGCCTTCGGCAGCGTGAACATCCACTGTAAGAACGCCGTGGCGGCTGTAGGCAGCCCACTGGTGACGCTCGGCAGCAGGGTCGCTCAGGCCGGTTGTGGTATCGGTTATGGTAATGTCGTCGATCATCACTCGCTTGCCCGACTTCTGCTTGAGTCTGAGGCGTGCGGGAGCGTTTGCTCCGACAAATACAGAGTATTGTGCGAAATTGCCCTTGACAATCTTCACGGTACCGGCGGTCTTGTAGTTCTTGCCGCCGTCGGTAGAGTACTGTACATCGAATTCTGCATCATCGTCGTTGACGTACGGACGGGCCCAGAATGATACAGTACCCAGACCGCGCTCACGGTCTTCGGCCATTGTGATTTCAGCATTGGTGCCTCTGCCGGCGCGGAGAGCCTGGTCGCCGCTGTGACGCTGGTCGCCCGGCCAGATGCCGGCATCGTTGAGCTGCCAAGTGCAGGCAGTACCGTGATAGGTGTGGGCGGAGTACGAACCGGTACCGGGCTCCTCGAAGTCTTCGAGGAAAGCTATCTGAGCCACGGCAGTGCCTATTGCGGCTGCGTCGTCGCTTATGAACTCGCCCCACTGAGCGGTGACGGATGTCTGGAAAGTACCCTCGCGGTCGCTGTTGAAGCGGAGGTAGATGCGGCTGTCGTCGGGAGTGAGGGTGAGCGAAGTGCGCCAGTCGGAGAGGTCGAAAGAAATCTCGAAGGGAGCTGTCACGCTTACGGTGTAGTTGCTGTCGATGTTGTCGGTAGCAATGAGGAGTTCGACAGCATCGGAGGGTTCGCCCGGAGCCGTCTTGAATGAGAGTTCACCGTCGAAGAAGAAATCAATCGAGGGGAGAGCCTGCGCTGTGCGTACAAATCGGTATTCACTTACGAGAGTCTCGGACTTGAGTGAGAAAGTGTAGTCGGTATCAGGAGTGAGGCCCGTCACATTGTATCGTGCTGCAGCTGCATTCACAGCCTTGGGATAGCCGGGAAGCACACCTGCATCATCGCTCACGGTGAGGGTGTAGTTGCCCTGAGCGTCGGCATCGCCGATATATGTCCATGTGGCGGTGAAAGATTCATCCGTGATGTTCGAGGCTTCGTTCAGGGGAAGACCGTTTACTGCCGATGCTTTGAGAGTGACGGTAGACTGCGTGTCGGCACACTTTACATAGAGAGTGGTCGAGGCTGTTCCGACAGTGCTCTGCGAGGGTGTGTAGGTTACGGTCACATTCTGTCCTGCATTGGCCGACGATGCCGAAATCGACGAAGGCGACACGGTGAATGCGCTGTTGCCGGTGCTGAGTTTAACATCTTCCTTAGCGTTGGTTGTCAGTACTCTGAGAGTTGTGTTGACAGCCACTCCCGCTGCAGTGCAGCCGAGGTCGAGGGTAGAGCCGCTCACGGGCTGGTTGATGACGACCTTTGTGGCGCCCGCTGTGGTCCATTTATCATTCTTGTGCGCGCCCCAGATGTATTCCGCGAGGTCGGGATAGTCGATAAAGGGGTTACGGTTGCGCTGCGCTGCATATACAGCCTCCTGGCGGTCAAGCTCTTTCTGGCTCACGGGGTCCATTTCGTTCCACTTGAGCAGAAGCTCGATAGCCCACGATGAGAATGCCGGATAGCTGTTGCCGGCGAGCATATCGCTCTTCCAGCTTTTTATGCGGTCGTTGTAGCACGCTGCCATATAGAAATATGAGCGGGCGAAGTCGCCTTTGTATTCATCGTCCGGCTCGAATACCGTGCCCGAGTATCCGGGGAAAGTACATTTGCCGAGGCGACCGAGGGCTTTCACCGAGCCGTTGGATGCCAGAGTAGTACCGCCCGAGCACTCGCCGTAGGGGTAGTTGCTTCGCTGGCCGTTCACCTTGCCGTCGGTAGGGTAGAGGTGGAATGCGTCGCTGTACATGGGCGAAGCGTCGTTGAACCAGCTCTTGGGGAAAGAGTGTTCGCGGTTGTAGCAGTCGCCCACCTTTGAGTAGTTGCCGCAGGTAGTGCCGGGAGTCCAGTGCTTGGTGGAGTACATATCCCAGATAGTGCCGTCGGGATATACGTCCGACTTCTTATAGAGGTCGAGCAAGCCGGCATAGCTCACTACAGTGTGTGAGTTGATTTTGGTGTAAAGTGCGGTGAGGAGAGCTGCGCCGCCTTTGTTCTCGCAAGAGGTGTAATAGCCCGAGGGAGCCTCGGCCATTATGGTAGTGCTGGTGCACATAGCGCCCGGAAGGGCGAGCATGAGCATAAATTTCCTAATGGATTTCATGGAAATATACAAATTGCAGGATAAGTGAATCAGTTAAGTCTCATTTTGTACTTGTTGATCATAGCCGCCACTGCAGGATGCGCGGCCACGATGTGCTCGAGCACCTGAGTGTCGGTCCAGAACGCCGGCGGAATCTCGCCCTCGCATACTTCCACGCTGATGTCGATTTCATCGTTGGAAAGCATGTTGCGGAGTATCGAGAGTATGGCCTTGAGATGCTTGCCCACTATATCGGCCTGCATCTCGGTGCCTACCGAGAGCACGTACTTGCCGCCGCCGGAGCCCACAGGCGTTGCCGCCTGAATTATACCGGTGAGCATAGGCTCGGCGGGGAACGATGTGCGCACGGTGCGCCATGCGTTCTCAAGATCGGCATCGGAGTAAGGCTTCGTACGTGTCTGTACCGGAGTCTCCGCCGCTTGGGCGGCAGTCTCCTCGGGAGCCTTCTTGGCGGCTCCGCGCATACTCAGCGACAATCCGCCTAAAGAGTATGCCGGAGTCTGAGCCTGAACCTGCTGGGGCGCCGTAGTGGCCGCCGCTGCGAGCGCCGCCGCTGCCGCCGACGATTTGGCGGTGCGGGGTGCCGCGCTTGCGGCGGTGCGTGGAGCCTGAGCAGGCGTCTGTGGCATGTCTGCCGGTGCCTGGATAGGGTGCGGGGCCGGTGAAGAGGTTGTAAAACTCTCCAACGGTCTCATTTGCCCCTCGTCGCTTCCGCTTTCATCGGGCGAGGGGCTGAGTAGTTGGCACAGTCTGATGAGCGTCAACTCTATTAAGAATTGTTTATTACTTGCCGCACGGAAATTGAAGTCGGCGTCGTTGCAGAGCGCCATGGCTTTGTAGAGGAAGGTCGGGTGCAGTTTGGCGGCGCGGGCTGCCATTTCGGCGCGTACCTCGTCGGTAGCCTCGAGGAGGGTGATAGTCGCCGGATTGGCGGCTACCATGAGGTCGCGGAGATAGAGACCGAGTCCGTTGATGAAGAACTGCGAGTCGAAGCCTTTTTCGCGTATTTCCTTGTAGATGAGCAGCGACGTTGCCACATCCTGAGCTATGAAAGCGTCTACGAGTCGGTTGTAGTAGCTCTCGTCGAGAATGTTGAGGTTTTCGATAGTCGCGTCGTAGGTGATGTTGCCGCGTGTGCTTGCAGCCACCTGGTCGAATATCGAGAGGGCGTCGCGCATTGCGCCGTCGGCTTTGCGTGCTATCACGTTGAGGGCGGCGGGGTCGGCCGACATCCCTTCGTTGGCGGCCACAGCCTGCAGGTGCTTGACCATGTCGGCTATTGATATGCGGTTGAAGTCGTATATCTGGCAGCGCGAGAGAATCGTCGGTATGATTTTGTGCTTCTCGGTGGTGGCGAGGATGAAAACGACGTAGGAGGGTGGCTCTTCGAGGGTCTTCAGGAATGCGTTGAAGGCCTGAGAGGAGAGCATGTGCACCTCATCTATGATGAACACGCGGTAGCGCCCCGTGGCCGGTGGCACCATTACCTGCTCGACGAGCTGACGGATGTCGTCGACACCATTGTTCGAGGCCGCGTCGAGCTCGATGATGTTCATCGATCTGTTTTCATTGAACTGCCGGCACGAGTCGCATCGGTTGCAGGCCTCGCCCTCGGGTGTGCGCGACGTGCAGTTGATAGTTTTGGCGAAAATACGTGCGCACGACGTCTTGCCTACTCCTCGCGAACCGCAGAAGAGATAGGCATGCGCGAGGCGGTCGGTGGCTATGGCATTCTTCAGGGTTGCTGTCAACGCCTGCTGCCCGACTACACTCGCAAAGGTCGACGGACGGTATTTCCGAGCCGATACGATGTACTGTTCCATTTATAGTTTTATAGGAATGTTTCCAATGAACTGCAAATATAAGCATTTTTTTCCTGAGAAGGCATTTTAGGGGAGCTTTTAATGCATCGCACCCTTTGTTAACATTATTTCACATATGCTAAAAATTTGGTTAATCAGTTAGAAGATAGTGTATTAACTGAAATGGTGCAGGAAAGCGTAGGTGGACAATAGCAGAAAAATTTCCGTAGTTGGAGAATTTTCACTTACTTTGCACCGCAAAATAAGCGAATTATTAATAATCAATAAATACACACATCATGTCAGAAATTGCAGATCGCGTGAAAAACATCGTAGTTGACAAACTCGGTGTTGAGCCCGAAAAAGTAACTGAAGAAGCAGCATTCATCACCGACCTCGGTGCAGACTCACTTGACACCGTTGAGCTCATCATGGACTTCGAAAAGGAATTCGGTATCACAATTCCCGACGAAGAAGCTGAGAAGATCAAGACCGTTGGTGACGCAGTTGCTTTCGTAGAAGCTAACGCGTAAGCAGAACCATTCTGCACCAGCTTAAGCCGCCGTGGCGTTTCATCCCGAAATAGTACGGCGGTTATATTTATTTGCGCGTGCGCGCATATACGCGTACGCACGAGTAAGACCCCGGAAGGGTAATAACGATTTGTGTACTTTTCCCCAAACAACTGAAAATATCTAAATGGAACTTAAAAGAGTAGTAGTCACAGGTATGGGTGCTATCACCCCCCTTGGTAACGACGTACCCACAACTTGGGAAAACGCCAAGGCCGGAGTAAGCGGCGCAGGCCCTATCACCCACTTTGACGCCAGTCTTTTCAAGACTCAATTTGCTTGCGAGGTTAAGGGCTTCAAACCCGAAGACCACTTCGACCGCCGCAAGGCTCGTCAGCTCGACCTCTACGCACAGTACGCTCTCGTAGCTGCCCGTCAGGCTGTGGCCGACGCTAAGCTCGAGGATACTCCCGAAGACAAACTCAACAAAAACCGCGTTGGTGTGATTGTTGCTGCCGGTATCGGCGGTCTCCACACTTTCGAAGAAGAAGCGGGATACTACGCGATGAACGCTGAGAAGGGCCCCAAATACAACCCCTTCTTCATCCCCAAGATGATTGCCGACATCGCTTCCGGCCACATCTCTATGGAGTATGGCTACCACGGCCCCAACTATGGCGTGGTTTCGGCTTGCGCTTCGTCTAACAACGCTATCATCGACGCTTTCAACCTCATCCGTCTCGGCAAAGCCGACGTGATGCTTACAGGTGGTGCCGAAGCTGCTATCTTCCCCGCCGGTGTAGGTGGCTTCAACTCTATGCACGCCCTCTCAACCCGCAACGACGACCCCCAGCGCGCTTCTCGCCCCTTCAGCAAGAGCCGCGACGGCTTCGTAATCGGTGAAGGTTCTGCTGTCCTCGTTCTTGAGGAACTCGAGCACGCCCTCGCCCGCGGTGCCAAAATCTACTGCGAGGTTGCAGGTGGCGGTCTTTCTGCCGATGCTTACCACATCACAGCTACTCACCCCGACGGTCTCGGTGCAAAACTCGCTATGGAAGGCGCACTCGAAGACGCCGGTATGAAGCCCGAAGATATCGACTACATCAACGTACACGGTACTTCTACCCCCGTTGGCGATATCTCTGAGGTTAAGGCTATTGTAGACGTATTCGGCGAAGCTGCTCACAAGCTCAACATCTCTTCTACCAAGTCTATGACAGGTCACCTCCTCGGCGCTACCGGCGCTCTTGAGGCCGTGTTCTCTATCAAGGCCGTTGAAGAAGATATCGTGCCCCCGACTATCAACCACGATCCCGAGGATAAGGACGAGGAAATCGACTACAGCCTCAACTTCACTTTCGACAAGGCTCAGAAGCGCACCGTACGTGCAGCTCTCTCGAACTCTTTCGGTTTCGGCGGCCACAACGCTACCGTTATCGTGAAGAAATACGAAGGTAAGTAATCAACTGTCGACGTATAAAATAATGTCCGGGCGGAGGCTTGTGCCCCCGCCCGGTTTATTGAAAGACTATGACTATAGGAATAATTGTGGCAATGGACAAGGAGCTGCGTCTGCTCCTCCCCCTGCTCGGTGAGTATGCCACAGCTTCGGTAAACGGATTCACATTTTATAAAGGTGAGCGTGGCAACCACACCCTCGTGGCATGCAAATGCGGTATAGGCAAGGTAAACGCCGCCCTCGGCGCCCTCACGCTCATCGACACCTACCACCCCGCGCTGGTGATAAACACCGGTGTAGCCGGCGGCACAGGCGCTACCGACGACCCTGCTAAGGTGCTCGACGTAGTACTCGCATCCGAAATCGCATACCACGACGTATGGTGCGGACCCGGCACCGAACGCGGACAGGCAGCAGGATGCCCCGCTCGTTTCACTTGTCCTCTCCCCGCCGATGTGGTAAAGGCGCTCGACGTCAAGACCGGACTTATTGCCTCCGGCGATATCTTCGTGGACGACCCTGCCGATCTCGCCCGCATCCTCGCTCTCTATCCCGACGCCAAGGCCGTAGATATGGAGTCGGCGGCAATAGCACAGGTGTGCCACATCAAGAGTGTTCCCTTCGTGTGCATACGCGTGGTGAGCGATACCCCGGGCGACGGAGGAAATGCTGCAGCTTATGAATCGTTCTGGCAGGCAGCTCCCGAACGCACATTCGAGCGCGTGGAGAAGCTGCTCGAAATTCTCTGATTTTGAAAGATATACGACCTATACGCGGCGCGGCTCTCCTGCGCCGCATGGTGGCCGAAGGAGAGCATGAGACTCAGGACTTCAAATTCGCAATCTCCGACGCCCGAAAGATAGCACGTTCAATTTCCGCCTTTGCCAACCACAAAGGCGGTCGCCTTCTTATAGGCGTGAAAGACAACGGTGTGATAGCCGGCGTGCGAAACGACGAAGATATATATGTGGTGGAGCAGGCCGCCGAGCGCTACTGCAATCCGCCACAGACAGTCACGTTCAAAGCCTACCGTCTCGAAGGCTCGGTGCACGTCATTGTGGCCGAGATAGAGCGTGCCGAGTCGCGTCCTGTATCCGTAGTGGAGCAGGGCGGAAAGCTCAAATCATACTATCGTGTAGCAGATGAAAATATAGCCGCGCACCCGCTCATGGAGCGGGCCTGGCGTCTTGCCTCCGACCCCTGCGCACCGCCCCTGACCGAGCGCCATTATGCCCTTGCGGCATTGTTCGACGAGCCCGGTACGCGTCTCGACGAGCGAACCATAGCCTTGCGCATGCACATAACGCTTGCAGAGGCCGAGGCTCTTATAGCCCGTCTCGCAGCTGCAGGATTGGTCTCCTTCGCGTTCGACGGCACACGATTCCTGCCGGCAACGCCCGTGGACGACATTGAAGATTAAAATTAACGCTTTAGCAGCATTATTTCACTGACTACCAAATCTTAATACAACACACAACCGCCGTCAACGAACAATACGTTGGCGGCGGTTTTTCCATTACATACTTTTGGGAACTTCCCTTATTACTTCTTCTTCCCAAAGATAGCACCGAGAACCATTCTGCCTACCTTTCGTTCCAAACCTTGTTTGGTCGTGGGTATGCCGGTCTTTCGGGCTACTTTCTGCTTGGCTGCGGTGATGCCGACTGCTCTTTTGAGTGAAAAACTAAGTCCGGGAATTTTCATATGTTTCCGATTAGTTTATTAAGCCCATAGAACATGAGGAACACAAGACCCCAAAACAACATTTTGAAGAAGTTGCGCCACATATAAAGCAGAATGAGCAGTAGATACTTCCACATTATTTCATTATAGTCCCTTATCCTTGAATGACTTAACCATCTTCTTGATTAAGGCGTCTATTTCGTTGGCGATACCGCCCATGAAAGCGGCTCTTGCAGTGGGATTTTTAAGTTTGCCAAATCCCTCTGATTTCATAGTCTTGAAGTTGAGTTCGTTGCGAGGTGAGGCATAGGCATAAGCTGCAAGTGTCTTGTTATCGAGTTCACTAACGTCGACTAACGGATCAATGCCGGTGAGTGCGGAGGCAAGAGCCGGACCGGTTACGGCCTCGCCTTTGTAGCGCACTCCAAAGAAATATCTCTCTTTCATGATGATAGAGAATGTCACAGCCTTGTTTTTACGGTCTTTTGTTTTATAGATGTCAAAAGTAACACCGTAGCGTTTGTAACGGGTACTTTTGGCGTAGTCTGCCACATCGGCAGTGAAGTCTTTCTTCTCGATGTCGTACCCTTTGGCGATGAGTTGGTCTTGCAGCGCATTCCAGAAATAGAGCTGCAACTGCTCATCAGTCAGATTGTCGGTTTCCACCGCTTCACGACCTGCGGCTGCAATAGTCATGTTGCCTGGCATCAACTTTGTGTTATCAGAGTTAGCCACTTTTACTGTGATGCCAAAGATGTCCTTCATCTTTGCTTCAAAGTTGCCGACCTGCAGGTTACCCTTGCAGGTAAGTTCGCCTCCCTTTACATTCTCACCGCTACGGATAGATGCGAGGGTAGCATTTTCGGGGGCGAATTTCGCGCCTTTGTACACGCGTAGAGTTGCGCCGAATGCGTCTTTGAATTGTTTTCGCAGACTGCTGACCGTCATACGGCCATTGATGTTGAATTCTGCCATTGTAAAATTGTCTTTTATATTATTGATAAGATTGTTTAGTATACCCATAGATTTATTGGTTTTATTAGGTTATTTGATTCTTTTCAAAGCTGCCTTTGCGTTCTCTATATCTCGCTTAAGACTCTCTATCCGTCGGTCGTGTGAAGCTGCTCTGTCGATTTTGGACTTGCGATAACTGGCCTTGCCCGAGGGAGTAGAACATTTCTTTATTAGATATGCATAGTGTGCATTATCTTTTTTCTTGGCCTCCCTCTCCTTTGCAAGAGAAGCCCGAAGGTCTATGATACGCTTCTTATAATATTCTTTGCTCATGGTCGGGTTTCAAGATTATAGGTGTCAGAAATACGTTCCCAGACACAAATTTTTTCTTTGATTGATTTTTCCTTGTTGAGCTCAAACACGCCTACAAAGCGGTATGTATTCATGCCGAGCCAATCGGTGTATTTCATGAATGTTATTCGCTTGACCCCTTTGTTGAGGTGGCTTTTCATATGTCCCTCTCGTTCAGATTCCACTATGGGATATTCCGTGATTGTGAGTTTGTCGTCAGATAACTTATTGCACCATTTTGAGTGATTTTCGTTAGGCCACCAAACGAGGTCTTTATTTTCCTTATTTGGTACCCATACTGCCGATACTCTCAAAAATCCCTTATGCTTCGGTTTTGTTCCAAATATGGCAGCTATATCATCTATGGTATTGAGCGAAACATTGTCATCTACTTTTATAATACCTCTTTTTCGCACTTCCGCGGGTGTGTCAGTGCCTTTCCATGGAATTAGAGGTTTTTCGGTTATCTTCTTTCTTATGAAATCTATAACCTTATCTGTGCGCTGATTAAGTTCATCAAGAGAGCAGGCTATAGCGTTGCCGTTTACTACATTGTAGCAATCAATAACCTTGACTTCTGCATATTGCGATATTTCAGTGTTGCGAATTCTGTCGGTTTCTTGATTTTTATAGTGGGCAGCTTCGTTTATTTCAACAACGAGATTAATTTGTGGAAGATATAAATCTGCAAGAGCATACTTTCCCTCTTTTCGCACCACATATTGTTGGAATACAAAATGAATGTCCGTATCATCAAGGGCATTCCAAATACGGTGTATCACATAACTTTCCAATCTCTTGTGGGAGATTTTGAATAGCATTCGGGTGATATAATCTAATTTGTAGTCCATGCCTCGTTGGTCTATACCTATGCACGAAAAAAAAGAGCGTCAGGCAAAACTTTTTCTTATTTGGTTAATTAGGCTCTGGAATGCCCTGACGCTCAAATAAGTAAAAAGCAGTCTGCGCCCTTATCGGGTACAAACCAACATTTCGACTTATTATTTGTGGGCGTCAATGTAAATTTTCCAGATTTAATTAACCCAAATAACTTGTCTAAAAAGTCATGTTTGAAATATGTCTTGCTTTAGTCTTTCTGTTTCTTGCTTCGGCGGATTTAAATTTTACAATGCGCAAATTAAGCAAAAATTTCTGACATTCGCAAATCCATATCGCAGAACTGCCTAAAAATTTGGTGGTTGCCACATCATAAAAAATACCCACCCGAATTGCTCCGAGTGGGTATTTGGCATTTATTTTTTGTATATTTAAGTTTTTAATTGCTATATGGCAATTATACTACCCGTTCCGTGATTTATTACAAAACTTATCCTTAAAATAAGTTAAATAAGTAAGGATAAATCGATCTCCGTCGGTCAGTTCTCTTGTATTGATAACCTTTCCAACAGTTGGTTATTATTAATTCAGGGGAAAACTATTTCTTACCGCAGGTAAGTTCTTCGATTGTAGACAGTGCCTTTGCACGTACGCTGTTTCGCATCTGAGGCGTTCCCAGACCCTCTTCTTCAGTGAGGTTGGTGACATTGGCCAGCGCTTCGGTAGCGAATCCGTGCGCGTGCGCATACTCTATATAGTCAGTTGTGAGGCGACCTACGCCTTTGAGGAGCGGTTCGCCGTAGTTGAGGTAGCGGTATTGCCCCACGAGCATCCGCAGGGTGGCAAACATCAGGCGTGCCACGTAGTCGGGCGATACGCCGTAGGCCTCGAAGTCCTTTATGCAGGAGCGGATTATGCTTATGCGGGCCTTGCAGTAGCCCCATTTGGAGCGGGAGAGTTCTTTGGCTATGATATCGACTTTCTTGTCGAAGAGAGCGTCAGCGTCGGGATTAAGGAAAAATTCAAAGTATGCTTTGGCTTCTTTCGACGAGGAATAGGCATTAAGAATCACCTCCACCAACTGCTCGTTGGTGAAGGTGACAAGTTCTTTTTTAAGGGCTGCTTTCGACATTAGTTTTTCTCGGGTTTGAGCCACTTGTCGAACCAGCGGAAGAAAAGTCGCTGCCAGAGAACAGCATTCTGCGGCTTGAGAATCCAGTGGTTTTCGTCGGGGAAGATAACCATTTCGGCAGGAATGCCTCTGAGCTTGGCGGCATTGAACGCTGCCATACCCTGCGATGCGAGGATGCGGTAGTCGAGTTCGCCGTGAGAAATCATGATAGGAGTATCCCATTTGTCGACCATACGGTGGGGCGAGTTGGCGAAAGTGCGCTGCGCTACGGCATTGTCTTTCTCCCAGTATGCGCCACCCATATCCCAGTTGGCGAACCACATCTCTTCGGTCTCGAGGTACTGTGTCTCGATGTTGAAGATACCTGCGTGAGCGAGCAGGGCTGCGAAGCGGTGGTTGTGGATACCTGCAAGATAGTAGATTGAGAAACCGCCGTAGCTTGCGCCGGTAGCGCCGATGCGGGCGGGGTCGATATACGATTCACGCTTCATGTCGTCTACTGCCGAGAGGTAGTCCTGCATGTTCTGGCCGGGATAATCTTTCGAAATCTGCTCGTTCCACTCTGTGCCGAAACCGGGGAGGCCGCGGCGGTTGGGAGCGATTACGATGTAGCCTTCTGCACCCATGAGCGCTAAATTCCAGCGGTAGCTCCAGAACTGGCTTACCGGCGACTGTGGGCCGCCCTGGCAGTAGAGGAGGGCAGGATATTTCTTGTTGGCGTCGAATTTGGGAGGATATACCACCCAGGTAACCATCTCCTTGCCGTCGGTAGTGGGCACCATGCGCTTCTCTACGGTAGGCATGTCGAGCTGTGCGAAGATGTAGCCGTTGATATCGGTGAGAGGCTTGACTGTGGGAGCCTTCTTGCCGTTGAGGGTGATGAGCATAAGCTCGTTGGGGCGAAGCATGCTGTGGCGCATGGTCACCACCTGATTCTTACCCGCGGGAGAGAGGGTAGTGAAGTCGGCCACCTCGTCGGTGAGCTGCTTCACGGCGCAGTCTTTGAGGGCGATATTGAACACGGGTATTACGCCGCCCTTGGGCGCGATGAAATAGATCGAAGCACCGTCGGGAGCCCATGCAAATTCGTCGATAGAGTAGTCCCACTCGGTAGTGAGGTCGCGTTTCTCCGACGTGCGGGTGTCGAGGATAAAGAGGCGGTTCTTATCGCTCTCATAGCCGTCGTGCTCCATGCTGAGCCATGCCAGATAGTTGCCGTCGGGCGAGAAAGCAGGAGCAGTATCGTAGCCCATCATACCCTCGGTGAGGTTGCGGGTCGAGCCCGACTCGAGGTCATAGAGATAGAGGTCAGAATTGGTCGAGACAGCGTATTCAAGACCGGTTTTCTTGCGCGAAACATACACGAGGGATTTGCTGTCGGGGCTCCATGCAAACGATTCCACGCCCCCGAAAGGCTTCATAGGTGCCTCGAAAGGCTCGTCGGCCATGATGTCGGCGAGACCGCTCACCTTGCTGCCGTCGAATTTACCCACGAAAGGATGAGGAATTTCTGTCACCCATTCGTCCCAGTGCTTGTACATGAGGTCGTCGATTACGCGGCCTGTAGCCTTGGGGAGGTCGGGATAGATATCGCCTGCGTTGCGCGAATACTTCACATTGCCGATTACCACGATATTTTTCTCATCGGGTGAAAGCAGGAAGCCGGCAATACCGCCAGGATGCTCCGAAGCCTGAACGCGGTCGGTGCCGTCGGCCTTCATGGTCCACATCTGGGGCTGACCCTCGGCATCGGGATAGACAAAAGCTATGCGGCTGCCGCCCGCATACCACACGGCACCGCCTTCGCTCTTGGGAGTATCGGTGATGCGCACGGGCTGTGCGTCTTTTCCGGCGACAGAAAGTGTGTAGAGGTCATTGTTGGCATTGTTTTCGGCGAGATTTTCGTATGAAATGCCGAAGAGAACGGTCTTGCCGTCGGGGCTTACAACGGGCGATGATACCCTGCCGAGAGCTTCGAGAGCGTCGATAGAGAAGCGTCCGTCGGGGCTCTTGAAGACAGGCACCTCGGAGGCCGAAGCACTCGCTGCAAGAAGGGCTGCCGTTGCTGTCATTGCTATTTTATACATTGTTATATGTGGTTGAAATGTTTATCTACTGCAAAGTTAGCCTAAAATTCCCATAACAACAAAAGTGTTTAACGGAATCTGTAAAGGAGTTTTCGATAAAGCCTGCGAAGTTTCCATACTATTACCTTAGCCCGGTCTGATGAAAGAGAACTCTTGAATTTACCGTTGAAACTTCCTTGTGTGGCTACGCAAGGGTGCACCCACCAATAAGATATGGAATGATCGTCGAGAAGCTGACGGTGAAAAATGTCGATAGGTACACCTAATTTGCGTGCTTTGGCTTCATTTACAATGACCTCTGCGCCACTGCGGTTGATGTAGAGTGCACCTGCAAATCTGTCGCGGTCGCCCGGATACAGCACTTTCCCTCTTTGTCTCATGCTGGCGGGGACGAATCGCAGGCGCGTATCTTCGTAATTGATAATCGAAGGTGTATCAGGCAGCTCTTCGATGCTCTTAAGTGCAATTTCTGCAAAATCGGGCTTGAGCACAATATCATCTTCAAAAATAAGAGCACCCGGGAGATTTGCCGCTATAATCTCTTCGCAGGCAAGGAGATGCTTGTAAGCGCAGGATGTCGCACCCGAAGGAACTCCAAGCTCACCCGAAGGGTCGAAGTAGCAACTCATAACTTCAGGAGTGAGTTCGCTTTTATCGCCTCGTAGTATATATTTGAAGTCGATGCCGAGTTCCGACATCATTTTCTCGATGTGTGCCCCGCGCTCCTCGTAGCCATTCTGTACGTGTAGGACAAAGACAGTAGGGAATGTTTCCATTATTCAGAATAGGCTAAAGAAGTGAGGTATGGGCGCAGGTCTGACCAGCGATAGTAAATGGTCGAGGTGCCGGTCTCGGCGCGTTGCACCGGCAGCACGGCATCCTTCTCGTTGTGCAGTATGCGCACAAGCACATCATCCGAGCCCTTTGTCGGGCGGAAGAATACGAGCTGCAGATTCGTGGCCATAGGGCAGATATAGAAGTCGGCATAGTCGCGGGAGAGGTCCTCGGGGCGCTCGGCATCGGAGTAGCAACCCTCGACTTTCATGAGCGCGAGCAGAGGTATGATATTGCTGTCGTGACCGAAACGAAGCGTGGCCCCGTGCTTGCCGTCGGCAATATACTTGTCAGCGTTTTCTATGATATGGCGCAGAAGATTGCGGGCATTGGCAAGGTGCAGGCCGTGTGCGCGCGGATACGACGAATTGCAGGCGTAGAAGTTGAAATTGAACACTTCCCACAGCCCGAAGAGCTCGTCGTTGGTAAAGAGCGGCAGCAGCTCGATATCGGTCTCCATATTCTGGAGGTCGATAGCTATGTAATAGAGATCCCACATAAGAGCCTCGGTATCAACCCAGGTGTCGACGTATTTCTTGTCGCTGAAGATAGTAGCCATAAGCCTTTCGGGCTTGGTCTTGGCTGCCTTGAACCGCTTGTAGTCCTGATACCACGGACCCGTGGCGCGTCCGAGTTCGGCCGACGCGGGAGCATGATTGCTCAGGTATATAAGATTGCGCTGCGACGATTCCATGGGCACATTGAGCTGCGGATTAAGCTCTTTGAGGCCGTCGATGAAGTTAAACATCGAGTGCGCGCACCGCATCACCTGAGTCGATACCGCCGTAACGTCGGCATCGGGCGTAGCGAATACGTCGGGATACGCCGTTGCCATTCTCTTGGCAATTTCGTGGTGCTGACGTGCACCCAGAGGTGTGAGTTCGCCGCCGCGGCCACGTGCCTCCTGCCAGATTGTGTCCATCTGCAGGCGCAGTTTCTCGCCGGCGGGAGTGAGCGCCCCGGCCTTGTGCGCGTCATCGAGACGGTCCACAACGCGCTTATAGTCATTGTCCGAAATCAGAAATCGCGAACCGTGGCGCCCGTAGTGGCTCACATAGAAAGGTTCGTATCCCTTGGGCAGTTGGTATTCGGCGCTGAGTCCGTCTTCAGGATAGGCGTAATACACACCTCCCGCACGGGCCGGCACATCGCGCACAGCCTGGCGGTAGTCAGATGCAAAACAGCCGCAGGCGGCTGCGAGGGCCACTGCGGCAATAAATAATTTCTTCATATAGAGACAGGTTCTATTTTTTTCGTCGTATGAAGGGGGTGATAAATCGTAAAGCCTTGATGCCGAGAAATGCGTATTCGGCAATGGATATTACTCCGGAAACTCTCGAGAACAGAGAGTTCGAGCCCCCGAAAAATGATACTTTATCGCGATAGCTGCTCGTCTGAGCCGATATCTTGAATTTCTGTATTTCCATGCGTGCCTGAACGAGCGCTCTCCGCATCTGTATTTCGTGGAGAGTGAGTCCGGGCCACTGTTCTGCGGGACGTTCAGGATATGGCGGAAGGTTTATCATCGGAGGCGGGTTTTTGAGGCGCCGGCAGCAGCAGGCGCGAGATGAAACGGGCTATAGGGTTGACTACGAGAGGAACGCGGAAGAGAAGCAGAAGTACTGCAAGCAGGATATAGAATCCGGCAACAATGACAAATGCCCACAGCGGAGCCATGACGGTAGAGAGCAGCAGACTCACCGATATGGAGATAAATACCAGAGCCACAGTGCCCAGTATTAGCAGGAGCGAGCATAGCGCTATTCCCGAGCAGGCGCGGATGAGTTTCTCCGTGGCGCTCAGGCGCGTATCTTCAATCAGCAGACGCACATACGATGTGATGCTGCGTGTAAGGTCTGCGAAGGTTGGAGATGAATTTGAATTGGTTGACATAATGCGATACTTCTTATATAATCTTCTCGGACAGATAATAGCATCCCGGCCGGTAGCATAATAGCTGCCGGTCGGGAATATAGTGATTACTATTTGTCCTCAACCTGGGCGGCGATCATTTCGACGAGTTCGTCGATGTCGTCGGCAGCGAGAATGCCCTTTTTCTGGAGAATCACCTTGATGCGGGCACGGAGTTCGGGACCCGTAGTAGGGGTGAGCAGGGCGGTAGCTGCGGCACCTACTGCGGCGCCGAAGATAAATGTCATGAGACCTTTCATATCGTTACAGGATAAGATTTTCCTTACTTAACTTCTTTGATTTCTTCCGCGATCTGGTCGGCAAGGCTTTCGAGTTCGCTGGCTTTGATACCGGGTACGTGAGAGAGGATGAAGTCTTTGATAGCTTCGCGTGTGTCACTTCCCTTCTGGGGTGCGAGAAGAAGAGCTGTTGCTGCGCCTACGAGTGCGCCACCGATAGCGGCAATGATGATAGGAAGTCCTTTCATGTTGTTGAAGTTTTAGGAGTTATATAATTTATAATTTGTTTCTGTGGTTATAACGTTCAAGGTCTCCGATTGTTCACTCCGTAAGTGCAACGGCGTAGAAAGATGTGCGGCCGTTGGGGTAGATACCCGAGATAAACAATACTTTGTTAAGCCCCGTCGCCGACTTAAGCACTGATTTGTAGAGATTTGTAACGTCGTCGGCCTGATTCATGCGGTGACCGTTGATTTCGAGAATTACGAAGCCCGCACCTATCGAATTTTTAGCGAACAGGCCATCGGGGTCTACCGATTCCACTGTCACGCCGCCATTGATGCCGAGTCGGCGGGCAAGTTCGCTGTCTACGGGAGCGAATGTTGCGCCAAGCGAATTTTCATCGGCATTGGCACGTGTTACCGATGTGCCGCCGGTGTTGTTGCGCAGGGTGGCTTCAGCGGAGTGCTTGCGGCCGTCGCGCCAGTATTCGATTTTCACCTTGTCGCCGGGGCTGAACGCGGTGATTGCCTCCTGGAGCTGAGCAGTGTTGGTAGTAGGTTTGCCCCCTACGGAGCTTATCACGTCGCCTTTCTTGAGGCCGGCTTCAAGAGCTGCCGAGCGTTCGAGTACTTCCTCTACGTGGATGCCGGCAACGGGGCCTTCGATTTTCTCCTGAGCTATGAGTTCTGGAGTGAGTTCGCGGAATGTGATGCCGAGATATGCGCGCTGCACGGTGCCGAATGAGTGGAGGTCGGATACCACTTTCTGAACTATCGAGGTCGGAATTGCAAACGAGCATCCGGCGTATGTACCTGTCTGCGAGTAGATAGCGGCGTTGATGCCCACGAGCTCGCCTTTGAGGTTGACAAGCGCACCGCCCGAGTTACCGCGGTTCACGGCAGCATCGGTCTGGATATACGATTCGATACCACCGGTAGCGGGCATACCCGTAGCCGAAGATATATTGCGGGCTTTCGCGCTCACTATACCCGACGTTACGGTCGACGTGAAGCCAAATGGATTACCTACGGCAAGAACCCACTCGCCCACTTTGAGCTTCTCCGAATCACCCATAGGGATTACGTGGAGGTCGGGAGCGTCGATTTTGATAAGAGCGAGGTCGGTGTCGGCATCGGAGCCAATCACTGTCGCAGGATAGTTTCGGTTGTCATTGAGAGTCACTTCGAGCTTCTCGGCACCGTCGATTACGTGATTGTTGGTCACGATGTAGCCGTCGGCGCTTATTATCACGCCCGAACCGAGACCTGTCTGCTGAGGCTGCTTGGGCGATTCCTGCTGGCGGCGCGGCGCCTGGCGGGGATTCCCGAAGAAGAAGTCGAAGATGTCGCCGTACTCCTGCATCTGCTGGCGGCCTCGCGGGGTGGCGAAGCTTTTTACAGACACCACTCCGTTGACAGTGTTCTCAGCCGCGCGTGTGAAGTCGGCCTGAGAGATAAATCCCTCCATTGAGGCGGGCGAAGCGTCGGTAAGATTTTCAGAAGTATCGGTCGAAGTGCGGACGAATAGAGAATGGCCGGGAGCGGTGCTCTCGGAAGCGCAGATTACTGTGTAGATTCCGCCTGCCACTATGGCAGCTGCGGAAAGTGTGATGATTGCTTTTCTCATTGCTTAGCGTATATAGATTGTAGTGATGATACTGCAAATATAGTGCTAAAGAATGATATCGTCCGTGTTCATTATGATTTATTTGCGCTTGCCCGTATTTTTTAAAATTAATTTAAAATATGGCAGACAAAGTTATTCGGTGTGTCAGTTAGACATTATTGTAATTGTCAAGAGCCTCCTGTAATTCCTTTTTAACCATGGCTCTAAGCTCCGGGGGCGCAAGTACTGTCACTCTGGCACCGTGGCTCAGGAGTTCTTCTACAAAATCGGGTGTGATGCGCAGGCGGTAGGTGAAGATTGAGTACTCGTCGTGTACAAATTCCTCCTGCGAGTGGTGGAGAGGCAGCGCACGGAAGTATTTTGCCTGCCGGGTGTCTACCTTGAGCTCGATCTTGCGCACCTCGCCCTCCGAGAATATTATGCCGAAAGCATTGCGAGAGTACTCTGCAGGGTCGAAAGTCGGGTCGGGAGTGAATGTGTCGGTCGTAAGCCTCAGTGCCGAGATGCGGTCGAGGGCGTAAGTCTTTATCTTGCCGTCGGCGCTGTTGCGGCCCGTTATGTACCACCGCTGGCGGAAAATCTTCAGGAACAGAGGCTCAAGCAGCACATTGCGCGTAGCCAGACGGCGCTGATACGGGTGGTAGTCGAAGCAGAGAATACGGTTGTTGCGCAGAGCGTCTATCACCGGGGCGAGATGAATTCGCGCCGAAGGTACGTCTTCAAGGAAGATGCGCGAGGCCACATCGCTGCTGTGCGAGAGCACTTCGTTGGTCGCCACTGAGTTCAACAACCAATCGGCGACACCCGTACCGAGGGTGTCGCCGTGATTGTCGATATAGTATTCAAATGTCGATGGGTCGCACTTTATTTCGATGCCGAACATCTCTTCGGCACCTCTCAGATAGTTGTGGAATGTGCGGCGGGGTAGGGGATTGCCGTCTCCCGACGCACTGGCCTGCCAAAGCTCGTCGAGCTGACGCCGAGTGATTCTGCCGAATCGGCGGATAGTATCCACTATCCACGCATATCTGTTGAAAAGGTCGCGCGACATAAGTAAGTCCTGTAAATTGGTTTATACTAAAATTTTCATGACTTACTTAGCATACTTATTTCGCTGCCTCGGGTGCTTTCCGTCCGATCGAGAGCAGACGCAGGCCGATAACAGTAATAAATGCGTTCATAATCAGAAGCTCGAAGCTCGTCTCATAGCCGAAAAGCTCTTTGAGAGCAAGCTGCAGAGCCCATGAGAGAATAGGAGCTGCCACACATACCACAGGCACGAGGCGGTCGTGGACGGGCTTCTTCCAGAACATGCCGTAAACAAAGAGGCCGAGGATAGGACCGTAGGTGTATGATGCAAGAGTGTACACAGCCGAGATAGCATCCTGATTACTGATGTAATAGAAGACGATGATTACACCACCCATCAGAGCCGACATGGCAAGGTGCACGAGCTTGCGGGTCTTGGTAAGTTTCTTGTCGTCCTGCTTCTTGTGAGCGCCCAGGATATCCACTGTGAAAGAAGTGGTGAGCGATGTCAGAGCCGAACCGGCTGCAGAGTAAGCTGCCGAGATAAGACCGAGCACGAAGAGGATGCCTACCACGATAGGAACATCGGGGTGAGTGGCTACGAGGCCGAAAAGTTCGTCCGATTTTTCGGGCATTGCTATGCCTTTATTGTCGATGAACATCACCAGAAGTGTACCGAGAAGGAGGAAGAGAGCGATTACGAAGAACTGGATAATACCGCTCACAATCATGTTCTTCTGGCTCTCGCGGTGGTCGGCGCACGCAAGGTTGCGTTGCATCATATCCTGATCCAGACCGGTGGTGGCGATTGCCATGAACACACCTGCGAGGAACTGCTTCCAGAAGTATGTGCCTTCTTTGGGGTTATCGAAGAAGAACATTCGCGAAGTGGGGTGGTCGGCTATCGCAGAAGTCATCTCGCCGAATGAGAATCCGAGGTTCTGACCTACGAAGAAGATACAGAGTATGACCGACATTATCAGACAGAAACTCTTGAGAGTATCGGTCCAGATAAGGGTCTTCACACCGCCCTGCACAGTATAGAGCCAGATAAGGGCGATAGTCACTATCACATTAAATATAAAGGGGATGTGAAGCGGCGAGAACACAAGCATCTGAAGCACGGCGCATACCACGAAGAAGCGCACTGCCGCGCCGAGCATCTTAGACACGAAGAAAAACCATGCACCCGTGCGGTAGGTCGAGCGGCCGAAGCGGTCCTCGAGATAGCCGTAGATAGATATCAGATTCTTCTTATAGAATAGTGGTACGAGTACAAATGCTATTGTGAAGTAGCCCACGATGAAGCCAAGCACCATCTGCAGGTAGGCATAGCCCTTGCCTACTACCATACCGGGTACCGATATGAAAGTCACACCCGAAATGGCGGCGCCGATCATTGCAAATGATACCAGCGCCCAGTGGTTGCGGCGGTTGCCGGTAAAGAAAGTGGAGTTGTCGCTGCCGCGTGATGCGAAATGCGACACCAGCATCAACAGGCCAAAATAGGCGGCAATGGTGATGATGACGATTACAGGTAAACTCATTGATTTAAATGGGGAATAGTTGCTTTATATTTCAATTCTCAGGATATATAAGGTAGGGAGCGCGCTGAGCCTTGAATTTCTCTACGTCGCCGGCCCATGTAGCCTTGATTTCTGCCGCGCTCTTGCCGTCCTCGATCATCTGGCGGATGTCGCCGCGACCGATGAGAAGCTCGAAGAACGAACGGAAGAATTTATCGCCCATACCGAGGTCGCGGTATGCGTCGATGAGGTATTCGAAGTTGATACCCTGAGCAATAGCCTCTTCCTCGCTTATGCCTCGGAGGTCAACGCCATGGCAGAGTTTATCGAGTTGTGGAGGATTCTTGGCACCGGGCACACTGCGGGGAGTGAACTCGAAGTCGCGGTTCTTCATGTCGGGATGACCGTACACCAGGAAGGGGAAATCCGTACCGCGGCCAAGGCTCACGGGAGTAGCCTCGAAGTAGCAGGTCGAGGGGTAGAGATAGATAGCAAGCATGTCGCGGAGGTTGGGAGACGGTGCTATAGGCAGACGGTAGCGGGTAGCGTGAGTATAATTGTCGCAGGGAATCACGGAGAGGTCAACCTCGCCGCCTTCGCGCAGCCAGCCCTCGCCGTTTACCATTTTCGCAAGCTCGCCGAGAGTCATGCCGTGAACGGTGGGGATAGGCAGACGACCTACACCAGACTCATATTTCATGTCAAGGATAGGACCGTCAACATACATACCGTTGGGATTGGGGCGGTCGAGAACCATAAATTCCTTGCCATATTTCTTGGCGGCATTCATCAGGTCGACCATGCTGCAATAGTAAGTATAGAAGCGGAGACCCACATCCTGAATATCGCAGACAATCACGTCGATACCGTCCATGATTTCAGCCTTAGGCATACGCTCCTGCTTCGAATCATAGAGCGACGCAATAGGTATACCGGTAGGGCCGTCTACGCCGCTGGCAACGTGTTCGCCCGCATCGGCATCACCGCGGAAACCGTGTTCGGGAGAAAAAAGAGTCACAACGTTGATGCCGTTTTCAAGCATAACGTCCAGAGTATGCTTATCGCCTATCTTGCCGGTATGGTTAGAGAAAAGAGCTACACGTTTGTCCTTGAGTTTGTCAAGATACAGATCGGTGCGTTCCGCGCCGACTATCACTTCTTTAGGTTCTGAAGCCTCCGCTGCATTATCTGCAGAAGTGGCTTTTGCTGTGCAAGCGCCGAGAACTGCCGCACCGGCGATGATGAAGGTTTTTAGGTAATGTTTCATGGTGAATGAATTGTGTGCTCAAAGGTAGTGCAAATAATCGATACAAACGCTCTAAAATGTGTAGATAATCATTAATCAAAGTTAAATCCGTCCAAATTCTTGCAAATCTCATAAATCACCACTACCTTTGCACCGAAATCAGGGGTACTAGCTCATCTGGCTAGAGCGCGACACTGGCAGTGTCGAGGTGAGCGGTTCGAGTCCGCTGTACTCCACAGAGCGAATTTAGACAAAATCTAAGTTCGCTTTTTTCATTCTACACCCGTAAAGTGTGGGCACACTGTAGGGATGCAAACTTTTTACATCCGCCTCCATACAATACGCCATTCCCTGACTAACCACCTTATTATCAGCGTGGCGTCCGGCTTAGGACGCCGATTAACCAGTAACCCGGTACATAGCGGAGCCGAAGGCGGAGAGATGTGCCGGGATAGGTCTGCTCTATACGTTGGCGTCCGGCTAAGGACGCCGATTCATGGCTGAGTCTACGCCCCACACCTCCCACATCTCCCACCACTCCCAAGCCCATTTCCCCGCCGCCGACACTTACCCGCACACCTCCCACAGAGCGCATACTATCTTCGCGGCATCATGTCACGCCGCTTCCTCGACATAACCGCAGAATTCGCTCGGTGGTTTGGCCGTTCCCTCCGCTGGTGGGAGCGCA
>JAAVFI010000059.1 GCA_014800815.1 Bacteroidales bacterium
GACCTGCCTGCGAAGGCCGCTCCCATGACCACCGTTTTTCTAATCCCCGTATCTTCGCCGCCCAAGCCGCCCCCAAAAGAAAGAAGACCGGGTCTCACCATGGAGACTCCGATCTTCTACACTTTTGCGGCAGCTGCCCCGCACACGACTGACTTTACCGTCAGCACTTCGCAGCGAAGAGCAAATTGAAATTTTGATCAAGCCCTCTTCTTATAGGTCAAAGCGGCAACACCTAAAGCGAGGAGGGCATAGCCCGTCAACCACAGGAATTGGCTCCGAAGCTCAAAGATTGTAGTTCCTTTGAGATAAATGGAACGCATTATCTCGTTGAAGAATCGGGGCGGTACGGCGTACGTTATATACTGCGCCCATTCAGGCATCGAACCGATAGGGGTGAAGAGGCCTCCCATCAGCTGAAAAATAATGATGAAGGCAAACATCACAAAGATTGTCTGGAGCATCGTGGCCGACTTGTTGGCGATTGCTACTCCCAACCCCGACATAACGAGGCTGAGGAGTATCGCCGCAAGGTAGATACATGCGATATTTCCCGCAGGTGCAACCCCGTATACGAAGAAGCCGATGAGCATGCCGACAGTCACCACCAAGAGGCCCGTCACCCAGAAGGGTATGAGTTTGGAAAGCACAAACGTTATTCTGCTTACGGGTGTTACATTCATCGCCTCGATTGTCCCGCTCTCTTTTTCACTTACAAGATTCAGTGCCGGCAGGAACCCGCATATCATTATTATGAGGAAAACCATCAGCGCAGGTATCATGTAGTGACGGAAGTTTAGGGTGGGGTTGAAGCGATAGAGCACGCTTGATGCCTGTGAAGGCACCGGCAGACCCTCCTCGATGTTTGCCATACGCAGAGTCGAGGAGGCCGAACTTACCACATATTGCATTCCGAGCATTCCCTTGGTAGCGTTCACACCGTTAGCCTCTACATCGAGTTGCGATATATCACGGGAGAAATGGGGCGGTATGGATAGTATCACATCCGCCTCTCCTTTTTCGATCAGGTCCATAGCTTGTAAGTGAGTCGTCAACACCGACTTCACGGCGAGTTCTTGCGAAGCGTCGATATCGGCGATTATCCTTCGCGAGAGCTGGCTGTGGTCATTATCGACCACCACCACTTCTACGTTCTTCACATCGAATGTCGCAACCAGGGGGATGATAAGAAGTGCCATTAACGGCAGCCCAACTATCATCTTCGGGATGATAGGATTGTGGCGCATCATTATCACTTCTTTGTGCAGAAGTGCTTTAAGTATTCTCAAGTTCATAGCATTCTCACTTTTTTGAGTTGAATTTGCCGAGCTGGGCTGCAAGAAGTACCAGCGTCATACCTGCCATTATTATCACTTCTTTTATTACGCCCGAAAAACCTATCTGCTGTATCATGAGCTTGCGCATGGCCGATATATACCACCGTGCGGGTATTATGCACGATATGCCCTGCAGCGGTAGCGGCATATTGTCGACGGGGAATATCATACCCGAGAGCATGATAACCGGCACCATGAAGAGCATGGCTGATACTATCAGCGCCGACACCTGAGTGTCTACAAGAGTCGACACAAGCAGTCCGATACTCAGCGAAAGCACTATATAGAGCAGCGATACGCCTATTACGCTCACTATGGTACCTGATGTCGGCAGCCCCAACACTGTATAAGCCATGGTAAGCATTATGGCAAGTATGCAGCACGAGAGCACAAAGTAAGGTACGAGCTTGCCGATAAATATATTGATTGGCCGGACGGGCGAAACAAGAAGCAGATCCAATGTACCGGTTTCTTTCTCGCGGACGATTGATACGGAAGTCATTATCGCACATATGAGTATGAATATCATACCCATAATGCCGGGCACGAAGTTGTACGAACTCTTCATCTGCGGATTGTAGAGTGTGCGTGTTATCACACTTTCTCCCGTCCGTCGTTCTACAACTCCCGAAATATATGATACCGCAGCCTGTGCAACTGTAGGGTTGGATGCGTCCACAACTATCTGGTACGGTGTCTCGGCACCGTCAGTCCGCAGTATAAGGGCGGCATCAATCTTTCCCTGACGCAGCAAGGGTTCGACTTCGGCATCCGATGCAAGTCCCTCGAAAGTAAAATACGAGTTAACATCGAGTGCCTGAATTATATCTCGGGTCTTGTCGGTGTGTTGTTCGGTTACTACCGCCACTCTCACGTCGTTGACTTCTGTAGAGATAGCGAAACCGAAGAGGAGCAGGAGTACAAGCGGCATACACAGCGTGATAAACATTGTACGTTTGTCGCGCACTATGTGTATCGCTTCTTTCTTTATCAGTGAGCCTAATATATTCATCTCATTCTGTTCTTTGTGCGTCCTTGGCTACCACGCGGAATACTTCGTCCATGGTCTCCGCATGATACTTTTCTTTGAGAGCTGCCGGCGTATCAAGTGCCGCAATCCGTCCGTCTACCATTATCGACACACGGTTGCAGTACTCGGCTTCATCGAGGTAGTGGGTGGTTACGAACACTGTCATTCCCTCTGACGACGCTCTATAGATAAGTTCCCAGAATTTTCGGCGTGTTACGGGGTCGACTCCGCCCGTAGGTTCGTCAAGGAAAACTATCTCCGGCCGATGAATAGTCGAGGCGGCGAAAGCAAGTTTCTGTCTCCAGCCTACGGGTATGGATTTTACATGCGCATTCGCCATACTTTCCATGTCGAGCTGATTCATCACGGCACCCATGCGTTCTTTTATTTCTGCATCGCTCAATCCGTAGATTGTGGAAAAAAGCCGTAGATTCTGTGCCACGGTGAGGTCGCCGTAGAGTGAGAATTTCTGGCTCATATATCCTATATGCCGCTTGATGTCTTCGCCCTGAGTACAAACATCGAATCCTGCCACGGTTCCGCTTCCTGATGTCGGATAGCTGAGTCCGCACAGCATACGCATGGCAGTGGTCTTTCCGGCTCCGTTGGCTCCGAGAAAGCCGAATATCTCTCCTTTCCGGACGTCAAAACTTATATGGTCCACGGCCGTAAAGGTGCCGAACTGCTTGGTGAGGTCTCTCACCGATATGGCTATATCACTCTTGGTCATTCCGTGTAAGTTTTATGAAAAGGTCTTCGATTACTCCTTTGGCGGGATATATGTTCACGTCGTCTATTCCCTGAGTTGCCAGCTTTCTCTTTACTTCGTCGGCCTTGAAAGATTCTGCGCCTACCACATGCAGAGTTGCCCCGAAGGTATAGCAGTCTATTACTTCGGGCAGCGAGCGCAGTCCCGCTAAAAGGCGGAACATGTTGGCCGACACTGCATTATAGAGGTTTTCATCAAGGCCTGCTACGAGTCTCTCGGGGGTATCTGTCCTCAGTATCTTTCCATGATCTATCATGGCTATGCGGTCGCAGAGCGTGGCCTCGTCCATATATGAGGTGGATACGAGTATAGTTATACCATATTTGCGCAGACCGGCGAGCATATCCCAGAACTCGCTTCGCGATACCGCATCCACACCCGTTGTCGGTTCGTCAAGAAGGAGGAGAGGAGGGCGGTGTATTAGAGCGCAACTCAGTGCGAGTTTCTGCTTCATACCTCCCGAAAGTTTCCCCGCAGGCCTGTTGGGAAATTTGGCAAGCTGACTGAAGATAGGGGCGATGAGGTCGTAGTTGTCCTTGACGGAGACTCCGAAAAGGTCGGCGAAGAAGTTGAGGTTTTCGGCAATCGAGAGGTCGGGATACAACGAGAATCGCTCGGGCATATATCCTATCTGCCGACGCAACGCGCGGTAATCTTTCACGGTATCCATTCCGAGTACCGTGAGCTTGCCGCTGTCGGGCACGAGCAAGGTGGAGAGAAGGCGGTAGAGGGTGCTCTTACCGGCTCCGTCGGGCCCTATAAGGCCGAACATCTCGCCCTCTTTTACAGAGAAACTGACTTTGTCGAGGGCCTGAATTGCTCCGTAAGCCTTGCTTACATCTGTTACCTCGACTACGTTACTCATAACCGTACCTCCCCGTACTGGCCGAGTTTGAGTCGCCCGTCGTTCTTAACGGCTATTTTCACTGCGTACACGAGGTTGGCTCGGGTATCGGAGGTCTGAATTGACTTGGGTGTGAACTCGCTCTCCTCGGCGATAAAAGTAATTACTCCGGGGTAGTCAAACTTCTCGTCTCCACCGAAATCTGCCACTACGGTCACTTCCTGGCCGATTTTAAGGTCGGCAAGCTGCGAAGCTGTAAAGTAGCTGCGGAGATAGATATTGTTGAGGTCGGCAAGTTTCACGAGGGGTTTGCCGGGAGTTGCAAATTCTCCGGGCTCCGCATATTTTATCAGTACGGTTCCGTCGATAGATGAGATGAGCGAACTGCGGTTTATCTGGTCTTCAACCTGCTCGCGGCGATACTGGAGCGCTACGGCATTATCGGAAATTGAACTGTGACTTTTGCTGAGAGTGGAGAGTTGGGCTTTGAGTTGATCGCGCAGTGTGTGGAGCTGATTCTGAGCGTCATCGAGCTGCTTGCGTGTGGTAGCTCCGTCGGCAAGCAATCTTTCCTGTCGGGCAACTTCATTCTGCCGGTAGGCAATCTGCGTGCGCAGACTCGCCACTTGGGCAGCAACGTCGGGCGCAGAAGTTTCTGCCGCCTGCTGTTCGTTCATTATCTGCATTTTCTGCAGCGAGAGCATGGCGGTATCTATAAGTGCGATACGCGCACCTGCGAATACGCTGTCGCCTTCTTCGGCTGAAATCGAAAGAATCTTTCCGGTAGTTTCGGCCGACACTGTTACTGTAGTAGCTTCGAATATTCCGGTAGCGTCATAGTCGGGGTGCGAGCTACACGATGCAAGCAGTGTCGCGGTTGCCAAAAGTGTATATGCGGTCTTCATCGGTTGAGAGTATTTTTGAGTTTGTAAATGTTTTGTACAAGTTGAATTTTGTGGTAGGCGGAGTTGAGGCGTGCCTGATTCTCATCATTGATTTTTGAGAGAAGTGCGGTAGCGTCTATTATACCGTTTTCGAGCTGCGATTCTGCACTTCGGCGCACATTCTGTCTGAGTTCTACAATGCGCGAATCTTCTTTCATCACTTCGCGGATGCTGTTGATAGCGGCTTCTTCCCGCGAGGTCTGGAGTCGGCTGTTGTAGAGGAAAACTTCACGGTCGGTATTCACCATTTCTGAATTCAGCGAAAGTTTTTTGCGGCTGATATTTTTTGTGTACAGCGATTCGATGTTCCACGCAACTTTTACTCCGGCCATTACATTGAACGAAAGTGCTCGGTTGGTCATACTCTCGAAGTAGTTGTATCCGGGATAACCGTAGTAAGACTGTGCGAAGAAACTGAAGCGGGGCATTATCGATGAGTCAATCGCTTTCTCTCGCGCAAGATTATGCTCTATGCGTTTGTCAAAAAGAGCGAGCTCGGGTCGCTCTGATTCTGTCGATTCAGGCATCTGAGGAGCGGGGCACTCAAGTTCTTGGCCGCCAATCTCCTCGCCGATATAAATTGAAAGTACGCTCTTGTATCCTTCGGTCGCACACTGAGCCTCCGCAAGATTCTGCTTGAGGGTGAGGCATTGAGCCTCCACCATATCGGCATCGCTCTGCATTGCGGTTCCGTTCTTTACCATTGACTGCAGGCGTTTGAGGTTGGCTCCGAGCAAGTTGATTGTCGATTTGGTCTGTTCTATCTGCTCGTCCATAAGGAGAATACCGAAGAAAAGGTTCTCTACCTGACTGCGGATTGCATACATCTCCACATCAAGTGCGGCCTGACTCTCTGCTGTTGCGGCTCTTTCGATGGCTCTGTTGGCTTTCGAAATGCCTCCGTCCCAGATTGTCTGATTCAGTTCGGCAGCCACCTTGTATTGAAGTTTGCTCATCCCTTTAAGTTCAAAGCCGTTCTGGGCGAGCATGTTTTTCAGAATGTCGGGAAACGCCGGTACAATATTTTGAACATTACCTTGTGCCGACAATCCGATACGAGGCAACCAGCCGCGATTGATTTCCTGAAGGTTAAGCTCTGTACTGTTTTCGGTTAATCCGTATTTTTTAATCTCCGGATAGTATTCCTGCGCCCGATTCAGACAGTAGTCGAGCGTGATTCCCGCACTTCCGTAGAAATTTACGGAGAGCATCAGGCCGAGTAGAATAAGTATTCGTCTCATATTTTTAATTTACGCAGTATTGTTTCAACGTTTTCTTTCTTCCTTTCCTCGAGGAAGTGTTCTTTGTCTGAGAATAATTCTTTCAGTACGATATCCACTACAGGTTGAGCGAGGAAAGAAAATATGTTTAGAGAAACTATATCGAGTAGAAGCATCTCGGCATTTACCTTTCGGCATTCTCCGCGCTCGCATGCCTCGTCGATATCTCTCTGGAGTTCGGCAATACTCTTCTGTGCGTGGCCGTAAAGAGTCTCTGCTACAAGTTTCATACGCTCGGGGCGCGAGTACACCTCGCGGATAAAGAATTTGGGCAGGTTCGTATTATTACCTATAAAATCAAGGTGGCGGACTATCACGTCGCTGATTTTCTCAAACAGGGGTAAGTCTGAATGAGTAAGGGAGTTGAGCATGAGTTCGCCAAGAGAAGACATCTGGCTGCTGATTATTTTTTCAAATAAATTCTCTTTGGAGCGGAAATAATAGTGCAGCATTGCATGCGTAACGCCTGCTTCTTTTGCTATCGAAGTGGTGCGCGCTGCATCGAAGCCTTTTTCTATAAATTCCTTCTCTGCTGCTGCAAGTATCTTTTCTTCAGTGGTTTGCGGTTTATCTGACATTCGGAGAAAATGTATTAACAATATTGATTAACAACTCTGTTAATGCAAAGTTAGATATTTATTTTGAATACGCAAAATTTATCTGCCAATCGAAGGCGTGAAACTTTATATCCGGCTCCGACGTTTTAAAGAAAAATATCATTTTATGAAAGTTTTGGTAATAAACGGAAGCCCTCACATGAGCGGCTGTACAGACCGCGGTCTTCGCGAAGTTGAGAAGGTCCTTGAAAACAATGGTATCGAAGTAGAGCGCATCAATATCGGTAAGAAAGATATTCGTGGCTGCATCGGTTGTAATTTCTGTCGCGAGCATGGCCGATGTGTATTCAATGATATCGTCAATGAAACTGCTCCGAAGCTCGCTGAGGCCGACGGTGTTGTTTTCGGTACTCCCGTCTACTATGCCGGCGCAAACGGCCAGCTGCATGCCTTCCTTGACCGCCTGTTCTACAGCACTGCCGGTACAATCGACAAGACCATGAAAGTTGGAGCTACCGTCGTTTCTTCACGCCGTGCCGGTTCTACTTCCGCTTTCGATGAGCTCAACAAGTATTTCACCATAAGTTCTATGCCGGTGGTGTCAAGCACCTATTGGAATGAGGTTCACGGCTTTACTGCCGAAGATGTGGAGGATGATCTGGAAGGACTTCAGACTATGCGCAATCTTGGCACCAACATGGCTTTTCTTCTTAAAGCCATTGCTGATGCCAAGGGTAAGTCAGGAATTCCGGAGCAGGAACGCGGTGCTTTCACCAGCTTCCATACCGAAGGTTAAGTTTTATTTCCGAGATTTTCTTATCAGCTCGCTTTCGATCTTAGGAAGCGGGCTGAAAGCCATTCGCGTACAGGTTCGTCGTAAACTTTTAGGCTGGCGTAAGCTACTGCAATAGCGGCTACGAAGATACTTGCCGCTACCCATATGTGCGTGCCAAGGGGTACGTCGGGGTGCTGTGCCGCCCAGTTCATCTGCACATATATCATTGGGTAGTGAGTGATGTATAGCGGATAAGAGATAGCGCCGAGAAATTTACATACGGCTATAGTTTTACGTCCTGTAAGCGGACTGCCTGCACCGGCTGCCACTACTATAGGGAAGAAGATGATAATTGAGATAGCGCAGTATAATCCGTTGAGAGCGTTGGGAGTGTCGCCTCCGAGGTGAGGTACTGCCAGTATCACTGCCATTATCAATGATGTAATCAAGAAGCCCCCGCGGGCAAACTTTATACGTATGCCGAGTCGGTAGAGGAGAAGTCCGCCGAAGAAGGGGAAGAGCAGACGGGCAATACCTATGTAGATTTGGTCGGCAGAGAGTCCGAAACCTCCGATTACGGTGTAGGCGGCATAGCTGCGCTCGCTCAGTACTCCGAACCAATCAAGGTTGAAGCAGAGGTCAATGGTAAGCAATGCGGAAAGTGCCACAAAAATCATCAGCACGATTTTTGAGAAACGGCGCACGATAGTGGCGTAGAGGATATTTCCCACGTACTCCCACATGAGCGACCATGCTGCTCCGTTGAGTGAGTTTATTTCGCTCCAACCGCGTATATCCATCGAGGGAGGTGTGGGGAACATGATACATCCGAGAACCATAATGAGAAGAAGTTTCCACCACGGGGTCTCCATCACGTATTGGAAGGCCGGAGCATCGCCGAAGTAGAACCAGAATGCTCCGATAAGTGTACCGAGTATAACCATTGGTTGCAGGCGGATAAGGCGTCGCTTGTAGAAATTCCACTGAGTCATTCCTTTATTCCAGCGGTCGTCGTAGGCATAACCGATTACGAAGCCCGAAAGAATGAAGAAAAAGTCAACAGCGAGATATCCGTGATTTATTATCTGCTGGCACGGACCGGGAGAATAGGTCTCGAACAAATGAAAGAGGACTACTATCATTGCGGCAACGCCTCGAAGGCCGTCCAGAATCTCAAAACGTGGTTTTGATTGCAAGGGATTAGTTTGATTCATGAGTATTACTGATTTGAGTGCAAAATTAGTCGAAATATTAGACTCGTATTTGTATTATTGTGCAAATAATTTGCACTATATTTGCACCATGAAAGAGTATTTGCAATTCGACGAAGTTCACATTTCACCTCAATATCAGATAGGCGAACATACTCAGCCTACTTGGGAACTCGCGTATGTAACCTGCGGAAGCGGCATAAGAACGATTGGAGGAATTTCCGAAGCATTCACCGACGGTGACTTGGTTCTTGTACCTCCTCAAATCAGCCATTGCTGGAAGTTCGACGAAGAACATACGGACTCCAACGGTGAAATATCAAACCTCGCACTCTTTATAGCTCCCGAGTTTCTCGAGAGAATGTCGGCCTTTAAGGAGTTTAAAGACGCAGTAGAAAGATTCGTGAACCGCAACTACGCAACAGTAATCTCAGGAGCCGCAGAACTCAAAGTAGCCGAACTCTTGAGAAAAATGTGTGAGGAGACTGCCGAAGAAAGAGTATTATCTGTCATGCGCATTATATGTATTCTCTCGCGCTACGAAAGTCATCCTATGGCTTATCTTCAATCATCAGTTGAAGATGCCGTACTATCAAGAATCAGAATATTTCTCGAATGCAATCTATCACGCCACATCACCCTCTCCGAGGTTTGCGCTCACGCAGGCATGAGCCGTTCGGGTCTCTGCACATTCTTGCGAAACAATAAAGGGCAGACCCTTACTGAGTGGATCAACAATCTGCGGATAGATAAAGCCCGCGAACTTCTGATAAGTTCTCCCGCCAGTATTTCTCAGATAGCATATTCCGTCGGCTTCTCCGACATCGCATATTTCAGCAGAACATTCCGCAAGCACACCGGAATTTCACCCTCACATTTTCGGGCAGTCAAAAATTGAAATATCCCGACCAACACTATACAGATAAATATGGTCGGGATACAGCTGAAAACTTCGTTAATTATTCGAGCTTTAAATATTCTTCGTCCGTGACAGGTTCGAGCCAGATGTTCTCGGATTCCTCTCCGGGTACTGCAAATGCGAGGTGTGCGAACCAGGAATCTTTGGCTGCGCCATGCCAGTGCTTGACATTGGCGGGGATATTGATGACTGTACCGGGAAGTATCTCTACGGCAGGTTTTCCTTCTTCCTGATACCAGCCGCGGCCTGCAACGCCGACAAGCATTTGGCCTCCGCCGTGTGATGCCTTGTGAATGTGCCAGTTGTTGCGGCATCCGGGTTCGAATGTTACGTTGGCAAAGGGTATCTGCTCTGTCGATATCTGTGCAAGATAGCTGTTACCTATGAAATATTTGGCATAAGCAGTGTTGGGCTCTCCAATCGGGAAAATCATTTCACGCTGGAATTCTGCCTTCGCATCATCTCCCTTCACGTCGTCGTTCCATACTTCTTTTGCGAGGCGGAAAGCGGCCCATGCTTTAGGCCAACCGGCATAAAATGCAATATGAGTTATAATTTCGGCTGCTTCTGTTCCGGTTATGCCATTCTTTTTGGCCTCCTGAAGATGATATGAGAGCGATGAATCTGTAATGCCTTGCGATATAAGAGACGTGATAGTCACAAGGCTGCGGTCGCGGAGTGAAAGTAAATCATTTCGGCTCCACACTTCTCCGAAAAGGATATCATCGTTGAGGTGTGCGAATTCAGGTGCGAAGTCTCCGAGAGCATCTCGTCCTGCTGTTTGAACGATTTTTTGTTGTGCCATAAGATTTGAGGTTAGAGCGGTTGCTAAGAATAAAGCTAATATTCGATTCATAGGTTTAGTTAAGAAATACGACTCCAATCGGTTGCCCTGTTGAGCATCATAGAAAGGGCATGTGCAAATGTACGGTTCTCCGGAGCTTGTAAGGCGGGGTCTGCATCAAGAAGACTCTCGGCCGCACGTCGGGCCAACTCAATGATCTGACCGTCCTGAGCAAGATTGGCAATGCGGAGGTCGAAGGGCAGACCGCTTTGCATTGTACCTTCAATGTCGCCCGGTCCGCGCATCTGCATGTCTGCCTCAGCAATTACGAATCCGTCGGTAGTTGACGTCATAAGCTCAAGACGCTTGCGGGTGTCCGAACCAATCTGATGTTTCGACATGAGGATGCAGTGCGACTTGTCGGCACCGCGGCCAACTCGGCCGCGCAACTGGTGAAGCTGTGAAAGACCGAACCGTTCGGCATTTTCTATCACCATAGTGGTGGCATTAGGTACGTTTACTCCTACCTCGATTACAGTTGTAGCCACGAGAACAGATGCTTCACCACTGGCAAAGCGCTGCATATTGCTGTCTTTCTCGGCAGGCTTCATCTTGCCGTGAACCAAGGCAACCTTGTAAGGAGCATACAATTCGGAGGCGGCTTCAAATCCTTCGTTTACACTCTTGAGGTCAAGCTTTTCGTTCTCTTCAACAAGCGGGTAGACAATATACACCTGGTGTCCGGCATCAAGTTGAGCTCTGATACCTTTCTGTACCTGCGAACGCTGTTCGTCGAACCGAAGTACCGTATTTACAGGTTTGCGTCCGGGTGGGAGTTCATCAATTACGGATACATCGAGGTCGCCATACACCGTCATCGCCAGAGTACGGGGGATAGGCGTGGCGGTCATTACAAGCATGTGCGGAGGTACGGTGTTCTTATTCCACAATTTAGCGCGCTGAGCCACACCGAAACGGTGCTGTTCGTCAATGACAGCGAGACCGAGATTTTTGAATACGACCTTATCCTCAATTACGGCATGAGTTCCTACAAGTATGTGGATTGTGCCGTCACGCAGACCTTCATCTATTACTCGGCGCTGCTTGGCTCTTGTAGAACCTGTAAGGAGCCTTACATTCAGTCCTATCTGCGCAGCGAGTCCCGATATAGTCTCGAAGTGCTGTGTGGCAAGAATCTCTGTGGGAGCCATTAAACAAGCCTGATACCCGTTGTCAATAGCAAGCAGCATAGCCATGAGAGCCACAAGAGTCTTACCCGAACCGACGTCGCCTTGCACGAGTCGATTCATCTGACGGCCTGAGACTATATCGGCTCTGATTTCTTTAATTACTCGTTTTTGAGCGCCCGTAAGGTCGAACGGGAGGCAGGTGTTGTAGAAATCATTGAACCACTGTCCGATACGCGGCATTATAAAGCCCTGTACCTGCAGCTTGCGCTTCCTTGACCGCATTAGCATGTCGGTCTGAATATAGAAGAGTTCCTCAAATTTAAACCGTTTTCGGGCCTGTGCGAGCGCTTCGGAAGATACGGGGACATGGATAGTGCGTATTGCCTCATCCAAGCCCATAAGCCCTTGAGATTTAACGATTGAAGGCGGAAGTGTCTCTGCGAAAGGTGCCTTTCGGGTGAGCAGGAAATTTGTTATGGCCGCGTGTATGACCTTCGAACCTAAATTACGCTGTCGCAACTTCTCCGTGAGCGGATATACCGCTCTTACTTTAGGTCCGGCATCAATGCGCTCGGGAGGGTCGACCTCCGGGTGTGTCATTTGGAGGGTCTCGCGGAAGAACGACGGTTTGCCAAAGAGTACATATTCATGTCCTGCAGCGAGTCTGTTGCGCACTTCGCGTACACCTTTGAACCACACACAGTCAATTGTTGCAGTGCCGTCGGTAAAGAGTCCGATAAGACGCATCGAGGCACCCTCGCCAAGCACATTGAAGCTTACAAACCGCCCTCTAATCTGGAGGTAGGGGAATTCGCCCGTAGCCTGGTGAAGACTGCGTATAGAATACGTGCGGCTACGATCGATGTAGCTTGTAGGGTATAGCCGCAGCAGGTCGTAGGCCGTGTGTATGCCAAGTTCGGAAGTGAGAAGTTTGGCACGCTCAGGTCCTATACCTTTTACAAATTTGATGTCGAAATTTCTTAGAGACAGCATTCCTTATTCAGAATAAGGGATAGGATGGCTTAAGTGAACTCCGGCAAGTTCTATGTCTGCCGGATGGGTTATTTTAATATTCTGTGGATGACCGGGTACCGTAGCTAAGGGGCGACCGGTAAATTCGGTATATACTGCAGCGTCGTCGGGCATCGGCTTGTCGCCAACGGCATTGTACGCTTCTGCGAGCAGTGCGGCATTGAAGGCCTGCGGGGTCTGCACCGTAACGAACTTGGCTCTGTCTATCGGCGTAACACCACAATCATTTTTCTCGGCAATAGCCTCAGTGAGCGGAAGCACGGGAACTACAGCTTCGGCACCCGAAGATACCGTGGACGCAACCTTGCGAATCATATCGGGGTTTACAAGCGGCCTCGCGCCGTCGTGAATCATTACAATATCATTAGCCCCAAAGTTGCCCTGCAGAGCCGAAATAGCATTGTGTACCGACTCTGTGCGCGAGGCACCCCCTAAAGCTACAATGATATCATCAAGATCGTATTCCTTTGCCACTTCCTGCCACAGCTCCCGTCCGCTTTCAGATATTACGACACAGATATGCGCCCCGGGAACAGCATTCCTGAAAGCCTCGATTGTGTGGACGAGTACAGGCTTACCATTCAGAGGCAGATATTGTTTAGGAATATCAGAGCCAAAGCGAGAGCCGGAACCGGCGGCTACGATAATAACAAATGTATTATTGTAGCCGCCGGCCGGAATGTTTCCGGATGGTTTTACCATGCGAAAATGGGATATTTGCTCATCATCTCCTTAACGGCATTTCCTACGCTTGCGATGGTTGCAGGATTTTCGGGAGCTGAGAGTACAGTGTCGATGAGTTCGGCAATTTCGCCCATCTTGTCAGTCGCCAAGCCGCGGGTTGATATAGCGGGAGTGCCGAGACGGATACCCGAAGTCTGGAAGGGTGAACGGCTGTCGAAGGGTACCATGTTCTTGTTAGCTGTAATGTGTGCTTCTACGAGTACACGTTCAGCTACCTTACCTGTAAGTTCGGGAAACTTGGTGCGGAGGTCGACGAGGATACAGTGGTTGTCGGTACCACCTGATACAATCTTGTAGCCGAGAGTATCAAGAGCATCAGCAAGAGCCTTAGCGTTAGCCTTGACGAGCTTCTGGTATTCTACGAATGAAGGCTGAAGAGCTTCGTGGAAGGCAACGGCCTTAGCTGCGATAACGTGTTCGAGCGGACCGCCCTGTACGCCGGGGAATACGGCAGAGTCAAGGAGCTGCGACATCATGCGGGGTTCGCCCTTGGGATTGGTCTTGCCCCAGGGATTTACGAAGTCCTTGCCCATAAGGATAATACCGCCACGGGGGCCGCGAAGGGTCTTGTGGGTGGTAGAAGTAACGATATGTGCATACTTCACGGGGTTGTCGAGAAGTCCGGCTGCGATGAGGCCTGCGGGGTGAGCCATGTCCACCATGAAAATAGCACCGATTTCGTCGGCTACGCGACGCATGCGTGCATAGTCCCATTCGCGGGAGTAAGCGCTGGCACCGCCGATGATGAGGCGGGGACGCTCGCGGCGGCAAACTTCTTCGAATGCTTCATAGTCGATACGTCCGGTTTCTGCATCCACATTATACTCAAGAGCGTTGAATACGAGACCTGAGAAGTTGACGGGGCTACCATGGCTAAGGTGACCGCCGTGGCTGAGGTTAAGGCCGATAAATTTATCGCCGGGCTTAAGGCAAGCCATAAATACAGCCATGTTGGCCTGTGCTCCCGAGTGGGGTTGAACATTTGCATATTCAGCTCCGAAAAGCTTTTTAATGCGTTCGATAGCGAGAGATTCAACCTGGTCTACGACCTGACAGCCACCATAGTAGCGGTGTCCGGGATAACCTTCTGCGTACTTGTTAGTGAGGCAGGAACCCATAGCCTTCATCACTTCGTCGCTTACGTAGTTTTCAGAAGCAATGAGTTCAATGCCGTCACGCTGGCGGGCGTGTTCAGCTGAGATAAGATCGAAAATTGCGGTGTCGCTCATTATTATATATTTTATGATTGGTTTTCTAATTATATGTGAGACAGAAGTTTCTATCTCGATTTTTTCTTTACTGAGAATCCGAATGTCCCGAGTTTCTCTCCTTGCGCGAAATATCCTCCGTGACTGTAGCTCATGAGTCCTGCCGCATCGAGGTCGAAACGACCTGTCTCGTTATCCATATATTTGGTGTCGGCCAATACATTTACCACTTCGGCAATGAACATATCGTGGCTACCGAGACTGATGATTGATTTGACCCTGCATTCGATAGAAATCGGAGATTCTTCCACAGCAGGGCATTCTACAGCTACACCCGGATACTGATGCAGGCCGGTGAGAGCCCATTTGTCGCCATCTCTGCCCGAACGCACTCCGCAGAAGTCTGTCGCTTTTGCCATAGATTCTGTGGTGAGGTTCACGGTGAACTGCATATTGGCTTTGATGAGCTCGTAGCTGTATCGCTCAGGGCGCACAGATATATACAGCATGGCAGGACTGGTGCATATGGTACCGGTCCAAGCCACGGTGAAGATATTGGAGCGCTGCTTGTCGCCGCAGCTCACCAGCACGGCAGGAAGAGGGTAGAGGAGAGTTCCGGGCTTCCAGTTCTCTTTCATTGGATAGTCGCTGCTTCGCTTCCGGCAACGGTATGATTGCAGTAGTGGCAACGAAGTGTGACATTGTCACCTTCTCCATTGACTATGAAGCGGGTGGGGATATGTTCGTGATTGGTAACGCATTTGGGATTGCTGCACTTTACAATTCCAACAAGAGTCGAGGGGAGGTTGACAGGACGTTTTTCAACCACCTCATAATCACGAATGATATTCACCATTGCGGTAGGTGCAATGAGGGCGATTCTGTTGAGAACATCTTCTGCAAACTCTACGTCGGCAACCTTGATGATACCCTTGCTTCCGAGTCGCTTGCTCGCAAGATTATTACCGATGGTCACCGAAGTATTGAGACCCTCGATACCGAGTATGCGAACGGCCTTGAAAAGCACCTCTGAAGGGATATGGTCGATAACCGTGCCATTGCGAAGTGCGGCAACGGCGAGTTCTTTCTTACTGCTTGTCATAGTGGGAGATTGTCTATGCCGAGGGCGCGTGTGAGAATAGCCTGACGGGCAAAAACGCCGTTGCGGGCCTGCTCGAAATAATAAGCTTTGGGATTATCGTCTACGTCGGTAGAAATTTCGTTGACACGAGGCAGCGGGTGAAGAATTCTCAGGCTTGGCTTGGAATTAGCGAGCATGGCATTGTGAAGGGTGTAGAGATTTTTAACCTTTTCATATTCCATGATATCAGAGAATCGTTCGCGCTGTACGCGGGTCATATACAGAATATCGCTTTTGTTGATGATATCTTCGGAGAAATCGGTATGAAGATGATATTCAATACCTTCGCGACGGCATACTTCGAGATATTCCTCGGGCATCTTGAGCTTTTCCGACGAAACAAAGTGGAACACCGGATGGAAATGTCTCATAGCCATAAGGAGAGAGTGTACGGTGCGGCCGTACTTGAGGTCGCCCACCATTGTTATGGTAAGTCCCTCGAGTGTGCCCTGGGTCTTGAGTATCGAGTAAAGGTCGAGAAGTGTCTGCGAGGGGTGCTGGTTGGCACCGTCGCCTGCGTTCACAATGGGAACATCTGTTACTTCGGTGGCATACTGGGCAGCTCCTTCAATGAAGTGACGCATCACTATGATATCGGCATAGTTAGAAACCATTTTTATGGTGTCTTTTAGCGTCTCGCCCTTGGAAGTACTCGAAGTAGAGGCATCGGAGAAGCCGATTACTCTGCCTCCAAGACGATTTACGGCAGTCTCAAAGCTGAGCCTTGTTCGGGTTGAAGGTTCGAAGAAAAGTGTTGCTACAACTTTTCCGTCGAGAATCTTGCTGTTTGGGTGCGCTTCGAAATATCGGGCACGCTCGAGCAGGTCCAGCAGTTCCTGCTTGTCGATTTGGTCTATTGCGACCAGACTCCTACTATTCATAAGTCATGCAGAGATTATCGGCAAAGATACGAATTCTATTTCATACTCACGGCACACATGATTGAAAAAGTGCGATTGATGAAACAGTATATTTTAAAGCAAGACCGGTCGGAGACATCCGGCCGGTCTTATATAGGGTTAATCAAGTTTCAATATCTGAGGTAATTCCTCGGCTTTAACTGTCGACTGAGAGCCGTCAGACATCCGCTTCACGGTCACCGTTCCCTCGGCGAGTTCGGTTTCACCGATAATCGCGAAGTAGGGCACTCCTAAAGCGTTTGCATAGCCGATTTGCTTCTTCATCTTGGCATTGTCGGGATAAATCTCAGCCGAGATACCGGCGCCTCGAAGCTGTTTGATGATCGCCAGCGAGCGGCACGCCTCAGCATCTCCGAAGTTGGCGAAAAGAACTCGCGTTGCAGATGCGCTGTCGGAGGGGAAAAGGTCGAGAGCGGCAAGTACATCGTAGATACGGTCGGCGCCGAATGATATACCTACGCCCGAAATACCCTGGAGACCGAAAACACCCGTAAGGTTGTCGTAGCGGCCGCCACCTGAGATACTGCCTATCTCGGCATCAAGGGCTTTAACCTCGATGATAGTTCCGGTGTAGTAGTTGAGACCGCGGGCGAGCGAAACGTCGATGTCGAGTTGTGCTTTAAGTCCAAGAGCCTCAGCACCTTCTACTACTGTACGAAGTTCTTCAACGCCCTTGCGTCCGGTCTCCGAATCAGCGAGCAGGGTTTCGAGAGCCTGAATTCGCTCAGCATTGGTACCGGATATTGCAAGTATGGGAGAAAGTCGCTCGATAGCTTCGGCAGACAGACCTCTTTCGGCAAGTTCTTCGTTGACTTTCTCAAGACCAATCTTGTCAATCTTATCAATTGCGACCGTGATGTCGATGAGTTTATCAGGCTCGCCGATCAATTCAGCTATACCTGCGAGAATCTTTCGGTTGTTCAGTTTGATTGCGACACGGATGCCGAGACGCGAGAACACGAGGTCTTCAAGCTGAAGAAGCTCGATCTCGTTGAGGAGCGAGTCTGAACCGACAACGTCGGCATCGCACTGATAGAACTCGCGGTAGCGTCCTTTCTGAGGACGGTCGGCGCGCCATACAGGCTGAATCTGGAATCGCTTGAAGGGGAGCTGAATTTCTTCGCGATGCTGAACTACAAAGCGTGCGAAAGGCACCGTAAGGTCGTAGCGGAGACCTCTGTCGCAAAGTTTGGTGGCAAGTCGTACGGTATCATTATTGTCAATGAGTGCACGATCCACGCCCTTGAGATAGTCGCCCGAATTCAGAATCTTAAAGAGAAGTTTGTCGCCTTCCTCGCCATATTTACCCATAAGGGTGGAGAGGTTCTCCATTGCGGGAGTTTCAATCTGGCGGAAACCGAAGAGGCGGAATGCCTCACGGATAGTATCGAATATATAGTTGCGACGCGCCATTTCTACGGGAGAAAAGTCGCGTGTTCCTTTTGGAGTTGAAGGTTTCTGTGCCATTTAATGCGTCGTAAGGAAATATAGTGCAAATTTAGGCATTATTTTTTAAATGTCAAAGCCACTTTATTTTGTGGAGCCAGAAAGTGGTAAGGACAGAGAGTGTGAGACCGACTCCCGCGATTGCGCCGAAGGCCCAGTCGTTCTCCATAGAGATGCCTACGTCGACGTTCATGCCGTAAAAACTTGCTATCAAGGTTGGTATCATCAATATCAATGAAATGCTTGTGAGTCGTTTCATTATAGCATTTACATTGTTGGAGATTACCGATGCGTATGTATTCAGCGTACGGTCAAGCATTTGAGTTGCAATCGCCGCAGTAGTGTCGGCCTGTCGGAGCTCGATGCTGACGTCCTCGAACAGTTCTCTGTCCAGCTCACCAGCATACATGCGGTTGAGTCGCTCCATGAGTATATTATTGCCGCTGATAGCTGCTGCAAAAATGACGAGAGACTTCTGTATGTTCATGATTTTCAGGAGGTCCTCGTTGCGGATACTTTGCTCGAGCTCACTTTCCGCATCGGCCACCATACGGTACACGTCCCTGAGGTCTTTAAGATACCAGTACGCAGAGCTGTTGAGGAGGCGCAGGATAAAATCAGGCGCAGCCTTGATGTCGATATTCCGCTTTTGCGTATGGTCTATAAAGTCTGTGGTAAGGAAGTTTTTATAGTAGCAAAGAGTGATGATGATATCGTCTTTGACCATTACACCTAAAGGCACTGTGATAAAAGGGATTGCAGCGTCGCTGTCGCATGTAATGGGGATTCGGATAATGGTACATATCCAACCGTCGTTACGCTCGATACGCGGGCGTTCGTCGACGTCGGAAATATCATTCAGAAAATCTTCAGGGAGTCCGAAGTGATTTTCTAAAATATTCATTTCTTCCTGAGTAGGTTCAACGACTTTTACCCAGCAACCGGGATGCCATTCTTCTATTTCAGAGAAACCTTTCTCACATTCGAGGTATGTAATCATGAGCCTTATCCTTGATTAACTATACGACATTGCAATAGTCACTGCAAAGTTAGCGTTTTAATCCCGGCTAAACAAAAATTGGGAGGAGAGAACTCATTTATCAATTCAAATATGTTTGTTTAGCATTCTTTAACGTGAATTTGCCGTAAACCAATTATTATTTTCAGTATTTTTGAACTCCAATTAATTACTACACCACAAATCTATACCATGGACGACATAAAAGATCTCTTTATATCAATAATAGAAGAGGCCCCCGGTATCGATATCGCCGATTCGGAATTCAAGAAGATGCTCATAGACGACCCGGAACTTCGCCGAAAGTACAAGGAATATTGTCGAGAGCAAGGGACTTCCGAACGAAACGGTTTTGTGGAATTCTGCGAAGAATATTGTGCAGACAGAAACAGTATCTGGGACAGCCTCAATGATTACGACAACGAAGAATGAAAGGAAATACCAGATTTCCCGCTGAATGGGAACCTGCAGACGCTGTTCTTGTGGCATGGCCACACTCCGATACCGATTGGTGCCGGATGTTGCCCGATGTGCGTGCATGCTATGCCGATATAATACGCGCTTGCGCCACGAGGGCTACGGTGATAATCATAGGCCCGAAAGAACCTGAGGAGAAGTATCTTCCCGAAGGCGACCTCCGCGACAATGTGATATATATCAATATCCCGACCAATGACACATGGACGCGCGACTACGGACCTATAAGCACCGTGAACAGTGAACGACGCGTTGCTTTCAATGATTTCCAGTTCAATGGCTGGGGGCTGAAGTTTGCAGCGGATAAGGATAATCTCGCCACAAAACATCTGTTCGCTACAGGTCTGTTTGATTCGGATTTATTGAACCGCCTGAGTTTTGTGCTCGAAGGTGGCTCGGTAGAGTCGGACGGCAAAGGTACAATACTTACCACGACTTCCTGCCTGCTGTCGCCAAACCGCAACGGAGCGGACGATATCCCCGAGATTGAAGCATATCTCTCGGAGACACTTGGCGCCCGTAAAGTCAATTGGCTGCAGAATGGAGAACTCGCCGGCGACGATACCGACGGGCACATAGATACTCTTGCACGCATTGTTCCTCCCGGCGATACCATAATGTATGTTGGATGCAATGATGCTGAAGACGAGCACTATGCGCCTCTAAAAGCGATGTGTGAGGAACTGAAAGCACTTACGGATGCCGACGGAAATCCGTACCACCTGATAGAATTGCCTTTACCTTCGGCTATGTACGACCCCGAGGACGGCACACGACTTCCGGCGACCTATGCAAACTTCCTGATACTCAACGGAGCTGTGATTCTTCCCGTGTACTCTCAGCCGAAGAACGACCTGCTCGCGCTTATGACCGTCAAGGCAGCTTTCCCCGATTATGAAGTGATAACGGTCGACTGCCGGGCACTTGTAAGACAGCACGGTTCGCTTCACTGCGCCACGATGCAATTACCAAAAGGTTCAATGATAATCAAATAGGCAATGAATACTGTAAAAACAGGCATTATACAACTTTCCAAAACAGGAGACAAACAACAGAACAGGCAGCGTCTTGCCGAGAAAATAAGAGACCTCGCAGCCAAAGGCGCCCAGCTTATTGTAAATCAGGAGCTTCACGACTCGCTCTACTTCTGCCAGACAGAAAATGTAGACGCTTGTGACCTTGCAGAATCTATTCCCGGACCTGCCACCGACTTTTATTCAGATCTTGCTCGCGAGTGCGGTGTGGTGCTCGTTACGTCGCTTTTCGAGCGTCGTGCGCCCGGCCTGTACCACAATACGGCTGTGGTTTTCGAGAAAGACGGTTCGGTTGCCGGAATGTACCGAAAGATGCATATTCCCGACGATCCCGCGTACTATGAGAAATTCTACTTCACACCCGGCGATCTCGGGTTTACACCTATCAATACATCTGTAGGACGCCTTGGAGTGCTCGTGTGTTGGGACCAATGGTACCCCGAAGCTGCGCGTCTAATGGCGCTCGCAGGGGCCGAAATGCTGATATATCCTACCGCAATCGGCTGGGAGTCAAGCGATACCGCCGACGAAAAGGAACGTCAGCGAGAAGCGTGGGTGACCGTGCAGCGCGGACATGCTATTGCCAACGGACTTCCCGTAGTGACCGTGAACAGGGTAGGGCATGAGTCTGATCCCTCGGGAGTTACAGGCGGGATTCAGTTCTGGGGCACAAGTTTTGTTGCAGGACCTCAGGGTGAGTTCCTCTTCAAAGCTCCTGACGATAAAGAATGCTACGAGATTGTAGAGATAAACCTGCAGAGAAGCGAGCAGGTGAGAAGATGGTGGCCGTTCCTCCGCGACCGACGCATCGACGCCTACGGCGATATTACAAAGAGATTCTTAAAATAAGAACTTATACTGCATACTGCCGGGCTCTTAACGAGCATCGGTAAGTATGCAGTGTACTTTACCTACGGGTAATTTGCCTTCAAGGCGCAGAGGTACACGGTCTTTGCCGGTAGAAATCCAGGCCTCCATATCGTCGGACGTTTTCTTTCCGCCTCCCGAAGTAAATATAAAAGTGATGTAGTAAGCTTCCTTTTCGACGCCGTCTATGTCAAGTTTTACTATACCGTGGTACTCAATGGTGAGCAGTTCCTTTCGCTTGCCCGAGAAGATATCTATCTTTTCAGTATGGCCGGTCTGCCAGTTCTGATAAGGCAAGCGACGCATGAAATAGAACGACGAAAGCATATCAACAGCCTCACCCTGAGTTTCGAGAGTTCGGGTTTCATCGACCTTTTGCACACCTTTCTTGACAACCTTGCGCACACAATCGGCAGAGGTGACGCCGCCTGCTCGTTTGTACGAAACCTTGTCGTGCTTACGTTCATTTCCCTCGTTAGCGATTTTCTCATAGAAAGTAGGACGCATACCATCGTAGAGCATGTGTCCGTTGAGAGTATCGCGAACCATGTATATCTTATCCGCCCACGGTGCAGATGATGCTGTAAGTTGCGAAATGTAGCCGTCGGGAGCATATTTCAGAGTCAGCGTGGCGCTTCCGGCCTGCTTGTTGATGAGCCCCCACTTATACATTACCTTATATGATAAGGTTTCTTCCGCCATTTTGTCGGAAGGTTTGGCTACTGCTGCCGTAGATAGGAGCAGAGCTGCAATAGGGAGAAGAGACTTTCGCATTGTCAAGGGAAAATTTATAGAACCGGAATCTTAATGCACAGCTTGCGATGGGTTCCCAGTCCAATATTGGGAGCATGAGCATCTTCGGGGAAGAAGACAACTATCTGACCAACCTTTACGTGTAACAGAGAATGGGCGGTGTCGCCATAGAAAGCAACATCCTTATCCTCATCGTAAGGCGTGCGGATGTGTTTGAGGCCTTCAACCGGGGCCCAACCAATAGTTTCGGTACCTTTGAGAGGAACGTGGATGTCGATGTACTTGCGATGTGCTTCGAGGGTGGCCTTCTCTCGCGGAATGAGAGCCGGCTCCTCACAGTTTACACGAATGCGCAGAGCTTCCGCATCGTCAGACTCAATGTAGAAAGTCCCCTTGGTGAATACGGCAGACTGATTCTCCATAAGCCAGTCAATAGCCTTGTCGAGCAGGGGAGTGATACCACGGTATCGGGGAGCATCGGAAATTTTACAGAGAATCATTAAGCTTCAACTATTTCACGTTCAACTTCTTCGAATTCGAGCGGCAGAATAGAGCGTTGAGCCTGCTCGATGCGCTTATTGCGCCAGCAGCGTCGGCATACGGCAACATAGCGGTCGTCGCCGCCGATTTCAACCTGTGCACCTTCCTCAACTATGTGGCCCGAACTGTCTATACGAGCATTGATGATAGTCTTATGGCCGCAATTGCATGTTGATTTGATCTCGTCGATAGTATCGGCTATCTCAAACAGACGGCGTGAGCCTTCGAAAAGATGCGACTGGAAGTCGGTGCGCAGTCCATAGCAAATAACATTACTTCCGAAATCGTCGACGACACGCGAAAGCTGATCTACCTGAGCCGGAGTGAGGAACTGAGCTTCGTCAATGAGGTACCAGTCGACGAGACGGCCTTCCCTGTAGAGGTCGCGGGCAAAATCATAGAGGTTGGTATTACTGTAAATCCAATGGCATTCACGTTCGATACCAATCCTTGAACGGATGACATTGCTCTGCTCGCGGGTGTCGATAACAGGTTTGAGGCACATATAGTCCATGTGTCTTTCCTCAAAATTATATGCAGTGGTAAGGAGCAGGGCAGTTTTTGCGCTACCCATAGTACCATAGCGGAAGTAGAGTTTGCCTTTTCTATACATAGTTTGTGAGTGAGATGTGCAAAGATAGCGAGAATTCATCAATATCAAGCAATGCTACCGACGTAAATTATCAACATTAACTTTTCGGGGAGATTCAGCGGAAACTATAGTGAACCATTGGGATAATACCAATGTTATGCAATAGAAAGACTTCCAATGTTTAACCAACTCAAGTATATGATATGAACTATACAGACGCGATCAACTCAACTAAAGTAGTACTCGTAGAATTCTATGCCACTTGGTGTGGCCACTGCCGCAATATGATGCCCGTGGTAGAGCAGGTAAAAGAACTCCTCGCGGGCACGGTAGACATCTATCAGCTCGATATAGACAGCAATGAAGAACTTGCCGATGTAGAGAAAATCACATCCACTCCCACCTTTATTATATATAAGGACGGAAAGCCCGTATGGCGTGAAAGCGGCGAAATGGAGGGACAATATCTCCTTGACAAGATCCAGTCGTACCTCTAAAAGATAACACACAGACTATGGCAGAAAAACGTCACTCATTAATTAATGACTATCTGCATTGTCTCGGAGTTCCTCACACGTTTGACTATTCAGAAAAACGCGTGAGGAATATTCCTTTTAAGACAATGTTCGGCTTCTCCAAACTCCTCGAGGAGTACGGTATAGAGTCGGAGGCCTATCTGCTTGAAGATAAAACCGAGATTCAAAAACTCACGCCTCCGTTCCTGGCCAATACAGCTGCCGGAGAAGTGATAGTGACAGAAGTGTCACCGAGCGAAATCTCGTATCTTACCGAAGGTGTGGCTGAGAAAGTGGCCTCTGAGCGCTTTATGGAAGCTTGGGACGGTAGGGTATTGCTATCATTTCCGTCGCCTGATGCCTGCGAGCCCGACTATGCCACACATGCACGTATAGAATTCTTTATGCGGGCAAAGAAGTGGGTACTTGGGTTTTGTGCCGTGTACCTCTTCCTATACCTATTTATAAAGAACGGAATATACGAACATATCTCAACCACACTCATAGCGGCGATAGACCTTGGCGGACTTTACTTCACCTATCTGCTTGTGCAGAAATCGGTGAAGATACACAATCCGGCAGCCGACAGAGTCTGCGGAGTGCTGCAAGCGGGCGGATGCGACAGTATACTTGAGACAAAAGCTTCAAAGTTTTTCGGCATATTTGGCTGGAGCGAAGTCGGTTTTGCCTATTTCTCAGTGAGTCTCGCGGCCCTAATGCTCCTGCCCCAGATGTTGCCCTGGCTTGCACTCTGCAACCTTTGCTGCCTGCCCTTTACTTTCTGGAGTATATGGTATCAGCGGTTCAAAGCTCATAAATGGTGCACGCTTTGCGTGTGCGTACAAGGATCGCTGTGGCTGATATTCTTCAACTACCTGTTTGGAGGTTGGTTAAAACTTGCGTGGCCCATCTCCGCCAACTTCTTCGCCTTAGGTATTGCATACCTTGGGGTAATGTTGGCACTGAATGCGATAATGCCACTGATTGAAAAATCCTCAAATGACACAAGCAATGAAAACAGTTAAGCAGATTCCACATCCGACACTGCAGTCGGCACATAGACTCACACCAATGGAGATGAATGGTATTCGCTGCCAGCGCAAACACACTATTCTGACTCCCGAGCAACTCGACCGTATTGCCAAATCGAATCAAAAATCATAAAAAAGAACTGCCCGCAAAGGCAGTTCTTTTTTATGATTTCGAGTTTCTGTTATTCTTCGACCTTACTGAATTGGTCCTTTCCGACGCCGCAGAGGGGACACTCAAAGTCGTCGGGGAGTTCGGAAAAGGGAGTTCCGGGAGCAATTCCATTGTCGGGGTCGCCGACAGCCGGATCGTAGACCCAGCCGCAAACATCGCATACGTATTTATCCATAGTCTAAAGAGTTGAAGTTAGAAAAAAGTGTTTTTCTTTATAACAGCCGACTCAGAACATTGTTCGAAACACAGTGAGGAGAACGTTCTGCAATGATTTTTTTTAGAAAAAAGTCGTCTTAAAACTTGCGAGAATGAACCCTTGTGCTTAACTTTGCGTTATAAAATCAGAAGCGAGAGAGCTTCAAGGCATACCACATCAAAGTAGATTGGGAAACTCTTCAATTATATATGAAATGCCGAGACAAGCTTAGCCGACCGATGGCGGGCCTCAACGGAGACTTCGGTTTCCGTGCCTTAGAGCCGGAGGATTACAAAGGGCGGCGAGCACTCAAATCCTGTCTTTTCGGAGTTTCATCGCATCCTTTGGTGTGGCACTTATAAGAACCGCAGACATCCGCTGTCTTGCGGTTCTTTTTAATTTGCACTTTTACAAATATTTTATTAACTTTGCGAGAAATGAGATAAACATCTATCCACATAATCTTTTAAGCCATGAAAACAGAAATCAGTCCTTGGAAGTGCTTGGTATCCTTCTCATTGATTCTTGCACTTATGTTTGCGTATCCTGCTCAGGCAGTCGCACAATCAAACAATCGCAGTAATGTTCTTGACTATGGAGCACCTGTTGTACTGTCAATTTCTGAAACTGTAAAAATGAATAACAGTGCAGAAAATGGCCTGATCAACGCAACTGTTAATAGCGACGTGTACTCCGCTGATGGTTCTCGAGTGTTAATTAAGGCTGGCACTCCGGCCACGGTCGATTACTCTCTTGAACAGAGTGGTTCCTGGGGAAAAGCCGGTAGAGTTTGCATGACAAACGCTACCACAAAAACAATTGATAACAAACGTGTTTCACTGCGTCTCAGCACATGTGAGAAAGGTGGAAGCCGTATTGGAGGAGTTATTGTACTCTCTGTACTCTTCTTCCCGATTGGCCTTTTAAGCGGCCTTATGAAAGGTAGCAATCCCCAAATCGAACAAGGTACCGTTCTTAACACAACCGTATCACAAGAGATCGTTGTTGAATAATCGAACTTGACAGTAAGAGGTAAAACTCTTGCCTTTCCCGCAAAATGGGCTTTAATGTACTTTCGCGTGCATTAAAGCCCGTTTTCTGTGCAGGACTCAGAGATAAAATACACCTAAAAATCATCACGTCAATTTTCTCTTCGCTGCGGGGTGTGAGCCGTGAGGCTCATCGTGTGCGGGGCAGCTGCCGCTAAGGTGTAGAAGTCCAGGCCCTCCATAGTCGGGCCCGAACCTCGCTCCTTGGGTGGCGGCTTCTCCGGCGAAGATACGGGGATGAGGAAATAGGTGGTCA
>JAAVFI010000060.1 GCA_014800815.1 Bacteroidales bacterium
AAAGACCGATAGTTAACTTATTCAATGTATTAAACTCAATCATAAGCTCAAGTATAGGTCCGTTTGATTAATTATATGCAAAATTACATTTAATTTTCGAGGTGTACAAACAATTCTTCTATTTTAACACTATTTTAAGATTTGAAGATAAGATATACAGAGCCTAAAGGCGAGTGTGAGATGCAGATATTATACTGATTACCCTCTTGTCTATATGCGGGAAAATTAGTAATTTTGCATCAAATTTTCCTTAAATGAAAAATATACGCAACTTTTGTATCATAGCACATATAGACCACGGCAAGTCGACCCTCGCCGACCGTATGCTTGAGTACACCAATACCATTTCTGCCAAAGATATGGAGGCGCAGGTGCTCGACGATATGGATCTGGAGAAGGAACGAGGTATTACTATCAAGAGTCATGCTATCCAGATGGAGTATGAACTCGACGGCGAAAAGTATATCCTCAACCTTATCGACACCCCCGGACACGTGGACTTCTCCTACGAAGTATCACGCTCTATCGCAGCATGCGAGGGCGCGCTCCTCCTTGTAGACGCCTCTCAGGGTATTCAGGCTCAGACTATTTCGAACCTCTACATGGCTATCGACAACGACCTCGAAATCATTCCGGTGATTAATAAGGTAGACCTCGATTCTGCCAACCCCGAGGAGGTTGAAGACCAGATTGTAGACCTTATCGGCTGCAAGCACGAAGATATAATACGAGCATCGGGAAAGTCCGGCATCGGTATTCCCGAGATTCTCAAGGCTATAGTTGAGCGTGTACCCGCACCGAAGGGCGACCCCGCAGCTCCCCTGCAGGCTCTTATCTTTGACTCTGTGTTCAACCCCTTCCGCGGCATCATCGCGTATTTCAAAATCGTCAACGGCACTATCCGTAAGGGCGATTTCGTGAAATTCGTGGCCACGGGCAAGGAATATCACGCTGACGAAATCGGTGTTCTCAAACTCGACATGTCGCCTCGCAACGAGCTCTCTGCCGGCAATGTAGGATACATCATTTCCGGCATCAAGTCGAGCAAGGAGGTGAAGGTGGGCGATACTATCACGCACGTAGAGCGTCCATGCGAGAAGGCCGTAGAGGGTTTTGAGGAAGTGAAGCCTATGGTCTTCGCGGGTGTATATCCTATCGAGACCGAGGACTTCGAAAATCTCCGTTCGTCGCTCGAAAAACTACAGCTCAACGATGCGTCGCTGACTTTCAGCCCCGAGTCGTCGGCAGCCCTCGGCTTCGGATTCCGATGCGGCTTCCTCGGACTCCTCCACATGGAAATCATCCAGGAACGTCTCGGTCGCGAATTCGATATGGACGTTATCACCACGGTGCCCAACGTAAGCTACCGTGTGTACGATAAACGCGGCACCATGACAGAGGTCCACAACCCCTCGGGACTGCCCGACCCCACACTCATCGATCACATCGAGGAGCCCTACATCCGCGCATCTATCATCACCACAGCCGATTACATCGGCCCGATTATGACTCTTTGCCTCGGCAAACGCGGCGAGCTCATCAAGCAGGAATACATCTCGGGCAACCGACTCGAGCTCACCTTCGACCTGCCGCTGGGCGAAATCGTGATTGACTTCTACGATAAGCTCAAGAGCATCTCCAAGGGCTACGCGTCGTTCGACTACCATATCCACGACTACCGCGAGAGCAAACTCGTAAAACTCGACATCCTGCTCAACGGTGAAAGCGTCGACGCCCTCTCTACCCTCACCCATGCCGACAATGCCGTATCGTTCGGCCGACGCATGTGCGAGAAACTGAAGGAGCTCATCCCTCGCCAGCAGTTCGAGATTGCCATTCAGGCTGCAATCGGCGCTAAAATCATTGCCCGAGAAACTATCAAGGCTGTGCGAAAGGACGTAACCGCGAAATGCTACGGCGGCGATATCTCGCGTAAGCGCAAGCTCCTGGAGAAGCAGAAGAAAGGCAAGAAGCGCATGAAGCAGATCGGCTCGGTGGAAGTGCCCCAGAAGGCATTCCTCGCTGTGCTCAAACTCGATTGATAAGTAAGTCATGAAAATTAGTTTATATCACTCTTTGAGCAGTTATGGCAATCTTCGTGCTTACGCATCAGTCATTATGGAGCCCCATAACTCCTTCTTCGCAAGAACGAATCTTGCTCATAACTACTTCAAATTGTAATAGAAACTAATTTACAAGACTTACTTAAACCCGAAACAAAAGGAGTGACCCCGTCGTCGTTGGAGTCACTCCTTTATATATTTCCCGATTGTAGATTATTAGAGGAGAAAAGAAGAGAATGAGTTACTTGGCCTGCTCTGCAGTCTTGCGCATACCTTTTTCGGGACGCTGACCGTTCTGCTTGCCGTCGCGGGTACCTTTATGACATTTCTTATCGAAATTGGGACGGAGGCCCTGCTTTACGTATGAGTTTTCGAGGAACTGAGTGTACTGTTCGGGAGTGAGGATAGCCTTTACGTCCTTGAGGTACTGCTGCTTGAAGTTCTTGCGGCCCTCTGCGGCTTTCTGCTTGTCGGCTTTGCCCTGCTCCTTGAGAGCCTTTGCCTGCTCGGCCCTGCTCTTGCGGAGGTCGGCGAGCTTGGTCTTCTGAGCGTCGGTAAGGTTGAGCCCTTCGAAAGGATTCACACCTTTGGCACCTTCCTTGCGACATTCGGTCTTGGCGCAGCATGCAGCCTCTTTCTTAGCGTCTTTAGCGACATTGTCCTTGGCGGCTGCGGGAAGGATAGCGAGCATTGCGATAAGTGCGATTCCAAAAAGTTTCTTTTTCATATTCGTGTATGTTTTAGAGTTGTTATTTTCCGTTTTGCTTTGTCCTTTTGACGCAACAAAGCTTGCGGAGTTTAACAACCGACACGAATTTAACTACGTTTTAACCTTTTTGACGGTTAAAACATAATTAGTCTAAATTTTCGGGATTCACATTAAACCTTCGTCGTGGAACGAAAAGTATTTGCTCTTGCCCACAATGATGTGGTCGAGCACTCTGATATCGAAATATCGGGCGGCATCGACTATCTTTTTGGTGAGCGCGCGGTCCTGCGCACTCGCTTCGAGCGCTCCCGAAGGGTGATTGTGGAATAGCATCATCGACGTTGCATTCGAGAGCAGGGCTTCTTTCATTATAAGTTTCACATCCACAAATGTGGCTGCAATGCCTCCCTGCCCCACTCTGAACTCGCGCATCGGGGTAAGATTGTTACGGAGAAGGAGCACCCAGAATTCCTCGTGGTCGAGATTATAGAGATGATGCTGCATGTAGTCGAAAGCAGTCTGCGAACTCGTAATCTTCTTCTCCTCCACCTTCACGGCATCGGCAGCCGCACGCAGCCCGAGCTCGATACCGGCAAGCAGAGTCAGAGCTTTGGCGGGGCCTATTCCCTTGTGATTCCTTATAAAATCGCGTGCAGGCATCGACGAAATCTTGCTCAGATGATATCCGTACTCCCCCAATATATCGCGGCAGAGGTCCATAACGCCTTTGCCCTTGATACCCGTGGAGAAGACTATGGCCATAAGCTCCACATCGCTCAGCGCACCCATGCCGAGGGCGAGAGCCTTCTCGCGCGGGCGGGCATCTTCGGGAATATCGGCCATGAGGCCCTTGTATTTAGCCTCGGTGCTCATTTGCCTTTACGTATAGCTATCTCCTCGTTCACGTCGCGACCGCGTCGGAGCAATATTTTCTGAATGAAAGCCTTGAGGAATCCGAGTCCGTAGCCGCCCAACTGTATGCAGGCGGCGGGTACGGCTAAAAGGGCTATGCGGAGCGAGTGTGTCGCTATCAGAGCACCCGCAAAGACAGCTACGAAGTACACTCCGAGCGGGAGCAAGCACCACGGCGACACGAATATTCCCAGGAGCACAAGGGTGATAACCCCGAGCACAAACACTGCCGGAAGCAGGTGCACGGCCTTGAGCGAGCCGGGATAGAGCAAATGCAGCGTGATGCGCGACATGCCGAATACATACACCTGGCGGAAGAATTTGCGGAAGTCCACGCGGCGCTTGTGCCACACATACGCAGGGCGGATGAGTCCGATAGTGAAGCCGGCCTGACGTATACGCGTGCTCATGTCGATGTCCTCGGAGAACATTTCGCGGAAACCTCCCACGCGGTCGTAGACCTTGCGCGAAAATCCCATATTGAACGTACGGGGCACGAATTTCTCGAGACTCACCTTTCCGCCGCGGATTCCGCCGGTGGTGAGAAAAGAGGTCATCGAATAGTTGATAGCCTTCTGCACGGGCGAGAACGAATCGTGAGCCGCGTCGGGACCGCCGAAGCAGTCGAGAGGATTCGCGTCGAGCTCGCGGGCCAGCGCAGCGAAATATTCCGGCGGTATCACACAGTCGGAATCGAAAAATATGAAGTAGTCACCCTCGGCCCTCTCCAGTCCGTAGTTGCGGGCTATGGAGCGGCCTTCATTTTCCTTGAAGAAGTAGCGGGCGTTCAAGCCGCGGGCCACGGCCTTGTCCACAATTTCGCGGCAAGGCACGGTAGAGCCGTCCTCGACTATTACGAGTTCGAAGTCATCGGAGGTCTGTGCAAGCAGGCTCGTGCAGAGGTCTTCAACCTCGGCGGGGCGGTTATACACCGGCACTATTACAGAAAAACGAGGGCGATTTTCGGCCATATCAGCTCATTCGGTTTTTATAGTCATTATAGTCGAAGCGGCGGAGATATTCGCACTCGCCGTTGCTGCGGCAGAGCACGAGGTCGGGATGATGCACGCCGTTGAACATCGTGGTTTTCACCGTCGTGTAGTGGTTCATGTCTTTGAGAGTGATTCGGTCGCCGGGCTTGGGCTCGGCCGGGAAATAGTAATCGCCCTTGAAGTCGCCGCTGAGGCACGAATTTCCTCCCAGACGGTAGCTGTGGCCGTCCGACTCCTCTTTGTCCACGCTCTGCGCCACGGCAGGGAGATAGGGCATTTCGAGAGTGTCGGGCATGTGGCAGGCAAAAGACACGTCGAGAATCGCCGTGGTCACGCCGCGGTCGGTGACGGTATCGACTACCGACGCCTCAAGGTCGCCGGTCTGCCATGTAAATGCGCTGCCGGGTTCGAGTATCACCTTGAGCCACGGGTAGCGGCTGCGGAAGCCCTGCAGTATCTCCACGAGACGGTCGGTATCGTAGTCGGCGCGTGTCATCAGGTGTCCGCCGCCCATATTCACCCATTTGAGCGAGGGAAGCAGGTGGCCGAATTTAGCTTCGAAAGCCTCCAGAACTTTCGCGAGGTCCTCAGGCGAGGATTCGCACAAAGCGTGGAAGTGCAGCCCGTCGATACCCTCGGGGAGACCGTCAGCGAGGTCTTCGGCGCTTACACCGAACCGCGAGCCGGGAAGCGCGGGATTATAGAGGTCGGTCTCTATAACGGAGCACATCGGATTTACGCGCAGGCCCACCGAAACACCGGCCTTGCGGGCTTTCTCGCCGAAGCGGCGGAACTGCCCGAGCGAATTGAAGGTGATGTGGGTGCTGTGTTCTATGAAGGTGTCGATATTGGAGTCGGTGTACGCGGGTGTATAGCTGTGGATTTCGCCGCCGAGGGTCTCGGCTCCGAGCAGAAGTTCGTTGACCGAGCTGGCGGTGCAGTCGCGGCAATATTCGGCGATGATAGGGAACGAACGCCACAGCGCATTGGCCTTGAACGCCATGATAATCTGTGCGCCCGAGCGGCGGGCAACATCAGTGATGAGTTCGAGATTGGCGCGCAGTTTGTCTTCGTAGACTATATAATATGGTGTGGGTATATCCTGTTGTTTCATGTCTGTATCAAGTAAGAATTTTGAAGCGGGCAAACTTCAGCAGAAGCGTCCTGTCGGAACCGTCGGCCGAAAAATGCACGACTATGCGGGCATCGGCACGTGAAGTATCTATCGAACTTATCACTCCGAGGCCGAAATTGGGATGCTCTATGCGCTGACCTTCCGAGAGTTCCGATACATCGTGCGTGGCGTGGCCGCCCGCGGTGGTCTGAGGTTTGGGTGCGGGGCGCGGAGCGGGCTTGGTGTCTCTGAGAGCCTCGGGTATAGCCGAGCGTGGTGCCGGGCGCGCAGGCGCGGGGGCGGGAGCCTCAGTAGCTTTGCTGAGCATATACGAAGCGCCCGACGAGGGGCCGTCGATCGAGCTTCCCGTCATGAGTCTGAGATAGCGCGGAGAGATATCGCGCAGGAATCGGGAGGGGAAGCACTGCTCTACCTTGCCCTTTACGGTACGCTGCTTGGTGAACGACACCATGCAGAAACGTTTGGCGCGGGTCACTGCCACATACATCAGGCGTCGCTCCTCCTCGATCTCCGACATGGAGCCGAGACTGCGCGACGACGGCAGAAGATTTTCTTCGACGCCGACAACAAACACACCTTCGAATTCGAGACCCTTGGCCGCATGAATGGTCATGAGGGTCACGCAGTCGCCGTCGCCGTTCGCCGCATCCTGGTCGGTGAGCAGCGAGACTTCCGCGAGGAAGTCGGTCATGTGCGCCGAATCCTCGCCGCGGGTTTCGAGAGCGGTGGACGTGAAATTATCTACGGCGGCTATAAGTTCCTGAATATTCTCGCACTTGGCCACATTTTCGGGTGTCGAGTCGGAGATATACTCGCGCATCAGTCCCGAGCGTTCGATAATTTCGCGGGCGAGTTCGGAGGCTGATGTTCCCTTACGGTCGAGCTCGCGGAAAGAGTCTACGAGCGACGCAAAGGCCTGGAGCTTGCTCATGGTGCCTTTGTTCACGTCGAGACCGTGTGTGGTGGGGTCGGCAAGCACGGCAGCCATGCTCACGCCTCTGTTGATTGCAGCGGCGAGTACCTTCTTCACAGTAGTTTCGCCGATGCCTCTCTTGGGGGTATTGATTACGCGGCGCAGGGCCTCGTCGTCGTCAGGATTGACAGCCAGACGGAAGTAGCTCACGGCATCCTTGATTTCCTTTCGCTGATAGAACGCCAGACCGCCATACACGCGGTACGGGATGTTGCGGTTGCGAAGGGCCTCCTCGAGGGCTCGGCTCTGTGCATTGGTCCTGTAGAGAATGGCAAAATCGTTGAGCGGCAGGCGTGTGCGCATGCGGATTCGCGACAGACGGTTAGCCACCATATAGGCCTCCTCGTAGTCGTTGTAGCACTGCACCACTTCTATCAGGTCGCCGTCGATTTTATTGGAGAATACTTCCTTGGGTATCTGCTCCTTGTTGGCAGCAATGAGAGTATTGGCGGCTCCGATGATATTGCGTGTGGAGCGATAATTCTCTTCGAGTTTGAATGTGCGCAGCGAGGGGAACGATTTGCGCAGATCGAGAATGTTGCGGATATTGGCGCCGCGGAAAGAATATATACTCTGGGCATCGTCGCCTACCACACACAGAGCCTGCTTCTCGCCGGCGAGCTGACGCACTATGAGATGCTGCGCGAAGTTGGTATCCTGATACTCGTCCACGAGGATATAGGAGAAGAAATCGCGGTAAAACTCCAGTATGTCGGGATTGTCGCGCAGGAGTACGTTGGTATAATAGAGCAGGTCGTCGAAGTCCATAGCTCCGGCAATCTTGCATCGGTCGCGGTACACGCGGTATATCTCGGCGGTCTCGGGGCGCTTGGCATCGGCGGCGGCACGCATCAGGTCGCGGTCGGCGGCATAGGATTCCGGAGAGTACAACTGGTTTTTGGCAAAGGAAATATCTGCCATTACGGCACCGGGACGATACCACTCGGAGTCGAGCTTCTTCTCCGAAATTATGCTTTTAATCAGCGACTTGCTGTCGGCGGTGTCGTAGATCGTAAAATTGGAGGGAAAACCAAGCCTGTCGGCGTGGCGGCGCAACATTCGCGAGAATATGGAGTGGAAAGTACCCATCCACAGGCGCGAAGCCGTCTCCTCGCCCACGAGCGCACCGATACGCTCACACATCTCCCGCGCCGCCTTATTGGTAAAGGTGAGAGCAAGGATATGTCCTGCCTGATGTCCCTTGTTGAGCAGGTGCACTATCTTGTAGGTGAGTACACGGGTCTTGCCGGAGCCGGCTCCGGCAATGACGAGCTCGGGGCCGTCGAGATATTCGACAGCCGCTCTCTGCACGTCGCTGAGCTGCTCAAGATAGTTTTCGTCGGCCATAGAGGGAGATTAGCGGAACTGATTTATGGCGGGCATATATTCAAATCCTGCTTCGCCGAGCTTGCGGCAAAGTTCGTCGCGGTCGATATTCTCGGCCGCGCACATCTCATCGAGCGAAGGATAGTCGTCGCGTAGTCGCGTGTTGACTACGCTTAGAAGCATAAACGGGTCCTGAGGTAAATCCATATCTTGGTCAATGACGCTTGTGGCGTGCTATAATCTTGTTAATATTGTCTCCCGCCCAGAGTCCGGCAATGATAAGTATGATGCCGACATAGCCCATGAGCGACACCCGCTCTTGGAGCACTATCGTCGATACAATGAGGGTGACTATGGATTGGAGATACATATAGTTGTTGGCAATGAGCGGGCCGAGATTCTTCACGGCAAGCGCCCAGAGTACATAAGCAATGGTTGAAGCACCCACGCCGAGGAAGAGGAGGTTGCCGATAACTTCGCCGCGCGAGAGCACGTCGGGCAGGTCGACCTGATTGCGCTCGAAAAAGAGGAACGGCAGCGCGGTGACAAGACCGTAGAAGAATGTCTTACGGCTGATAAACCACACGTCGTAGTGGGCGTTGAGGCTCCTGAGAATGAGCGAGTAGAACGCCCAGCTGAAGGCGGCGGCAAGGGATAGGAAGTCGCCGAGCGGACGCACTTCCACGGAGTTCGAACTGTTGAACACCACACACACCACACCCGCCACGGCGGCTGCAGAACCGATCCATGTGCCCACGCCGAGTTTCTCGCTCTTATAGATAAAATTGATAAGAAAAGCCGTGATGAGCGGCGACATGGAAGTGAGGAGCGATACGTTTGTAGCCAGAGTGTACTCAAGCGCCGTATTTTCGGCTATGAAATAGACAGAGCCGGCAAGAAGTCCGCAAAGCATAAATAGCCCCTCTTCTCTCCATGTTGAAGCAAAAAGGCGCTTATGGCTGATACATGCCACAATAATGTAAGCGAGGATGAAGCGCAGAACGTATATGGTGACCGGCCCGAGGCCGTTGTCCAGCAGGACTTTGGAGGAAACAAAAGAATAACCCCACATAGATACGGCACATAGTGCCGCAATGTGGCCGAAAAGGTTTATGCCGGACATTCGTCGGCCGGCTGCCTGGGTTGTAGCTTGTCTCATAAAAGAGTACGTGATTGCATTGGTCTCACAAAATTAGTTAATTTTTTTGGCATATCCTAAACCATTCACTAATTTTGGGCGTACTATTAGAAATTCCTCTCCATATACGATATATAACAAACATAAATACAACTACGATGAAACTATTTAAGACTGCATGCATAGTCATGCTCGGCGCCGGAGTACTTTTCGGCGAGGTTGGATGCTCCTCATTCACAAACACCGGCAAGGGTGCCCTTATCGGTGGCGGCGGCGGTGCCGCTCTCGGCGCAGGTCTCGGCGCTATCATCGGCGGAGGCAAGGGCGCGGGTATAGGTAGCGCTATCGGCGCTGCTGTAGGTGCAGGCGCAGGCGCTCTCATCGGAAAGAAAATGGACAAGCAGCAGAAAGAACTGCAGGCCGAACTCGGCAAGCAGGCTACTATAGAACAGACCACCGACCAGAACGGCCTCCAGGCTATCAAAGTAACTTTCGACGGCGGCATCCTCTTCCCCACCAACGGTTACTCTCTCAGCCCCCAGGCTCAGGCCGACCTCTCACGCTTCGCCGCTTCGCTTAAGAACAACCCCGACACCAACGTGCAGATCTACGGTTTCACCGACAATACCGGCACATACGAAGTCAACCAGCGCGTCTCCACCCAGCGTGCCGACGCCGTGCTTACCTACCTCGTAAACAGCGGTATCTCACCCACACGCCTCACCGCCCAGGGTGTACCTATGGCCGACTATGTTGCCTCCAACGAGACAGCTGCCGGACGCGCCCAGAACCGCCGCGTAGAAATCTACATCACCGCCAACAAGGAAATGATTCAGAAGGCCGAAAACGGCACTCTCTAAGCAATCCTCATAATACATATGCACACTCCCCGCATCTCTGCAGGGAGTGTGTATTTTTTCACCTTAAGTCATCGAAATCAAGGTTAATGTTTAGCTGAGTTCTGTCAGTATCGAGTTAATCTCATGTGCCCATTTTTGAATGGCCTGCATTTTTCGGATATCTGAGGATGTTGGGTTGTCTAAACGAATAATCCTCTCATATTCATATTTAAAGAGTGCAGCGAAAATAACCTTGTGATACGAACACAAGCACATGTCTCTTTTAGACAAGGCCCCTCGAGAAATATAGTTATCGGCATAACAAGTAACACAGATGTTTATGAATGGACAATTTCTACAGCCCTCCTCTTCAATACTTTCTGTATCAGTAAAATCCAATTCCAGTAGCTTCTTTGACATTTCTTCTCCCGCCATAGACGGAAAACACATATAGCAGGGATAATATTTCCTGCTTTGAAAATCGTAAGAAGGAGATTCACTGAGGGTACATGAATATCTAAAACATGGTTTATCGAGAGTACTGCTTATATCTGCCTTAAACAAATGGCAAGGAGAGACTTGCGGATTCTGAATATAAAAGTCAATTAATTGAGACATTTGTTCATACAGAGTTTTCCTGAATCCGCAATTATTCCAATCTTTAATTAAAGCAAAATGTGAAATAATGTGCTTGACACCTGCCGAATGTAGAAATTTAACGTTTTCAGCCAAGTAAGGTATGGTCTGTGGAGTTATTGTCATATTAACACTCAGATCATTCCATGTACTGATGAAAAAAGGCAAATCAATAGAGTCAAATGAATTTGACCTATTTAGATTATGAGAAAATCGATTTCCATCAATACTCAGCTTAACGCTTATTCTATCGCTATGTCGTTTAAGCCATTCTTGAATCTCGCCATGTATAAGAGTCCCGTTTGTTGTAATGTGAAAATGGTAATAATCAGCGACATCTGTATTCCATAAACCTTCACAAACCTTTTTTATGTCTTTGAAAGCCAAAAATGGTTCACCACCATGCAGTTTAATCTTCGTTCCAAATTCAGTCTTCGTTGACAGCAATTCCTTAAGAAGATTCAATGCCTCATCGGCATCGAAGTTAATATTCTGTTTCTCTTTTTCGTAACAGTAAATGCAATTAAGGTTGCAATTATAATTTGTCGCCAAACAGATTTTTCTACTGTATTTATCTTCCATTTTCGGCAAGGGCAGAAATTTAAGCGGCTCTTTTCTTTTGTCAACAATACTTAAAGAAAAGAGCCGTTAAGTAAGTCCTGTAAATTAGTTTATATTACAATTTGAAGTAGGTATGAGCAAGATTCGTCCTTACGAAGAAGGAGTTATGGGGCTCCATAATGACTATGAGTAAGCACGAAGATTGCCATAACTACTCAAAGAGTGATATAAACTAATTTTCATGACTTACTTATAGTTGATTACTTATCCGAATTGACGCCAGCAGGTGAAGCTTTTAGTCTCTTCCTGAGATTTATTCATGTGCTTGGCATTCTTTGCCAGCCACGATTCAACTATATCAAGTTGAATTCCATTTGTCATGGTCGTCTTCTTGTTAGGGGAAGACATCGAATTGCTATTCATTATTCCTTATATTTAGTTACCTTTTGTTATATGCTTTTCCTGAAAATACAAATCCTCCTGCTCGAGAGCCTTCCTTGAGAACGTCTAAAACTATGTTACAACCCTTCTTTGCGGCATCCAATTTTAAATCGAACTCAGCTTCAGCCCAATCATCGCCACATCCTCTAACGGAAATTCCGGAACCATAAACATTCCTTTTCCCTCTATAATTTGCTGATATTAACTCTATCTTTCGAATTTTATATTCACCTCCTAATGAAGCGATCAATCGCTCTCGAGCCTCAACTTCTTTAAGTCTTTTTTTCTCTTGTCTTATCTCTCGTCTTAAGCCCCATACTAAAACTCCTCCAAGAGCTAAAAGACCACCTATAACACCTCCCACTTCTTCACGATCTAAAGCCATAATTATATGTATTTAGAAATTATTAATTTCGTCGATCACCTTGAGTTTTAACGATTTAGATATCGGATATCTCTGAACTTTAGCAATAAGTGAACTTTTAGATTCGCCTTTCTTATAAAGCTCTTTCATAACAGCTTTGAATATTGCATCAAATCCATATTCTGAAATTCCGTGAGCTATAACTCCGGCGACGCCTAATGTTACTATTCCGCCAATCATTCCGCCGGGTCCTAATGCTGCAAGTGCTGCAGTAATAGCGGCTGCCCCTGTTAAACCAGTAGCTGCAATAGCCACAGTTAGAATAAGGCCTGGAACACCCAGTGCGGCAACTTTATGTACTATCTTATCCATTTCTATTTAAGTAAGTCTTGTAAATTAGTTCAATAGATATCGCAAAAGTACTATGTTATATGACAATATAAAAATGGTATTCTATGTCAAATTATGTCATTTCATGTCATTTAGCCTCACAGCCTCGATATGGCATGAACAATCGGGTCAAACAGGCTGGTATATAAGCTCTGTCAGGCCGTTTTTCTCGCCGGCGATATAGTTGCCCAGGGGTTCGTCGGCGCGGCACACATCCATGCAGGTCAGAGCGCTGCCCTTGCGGAAGAAGCGGATGAGAGCGGTATCGTCGGGGCGGAGTTTGCTATTGAGTGTCTCCACTACCCTGAAGCGCAAGTCGCCGAGATACACCAGTGTGGCGCTGCGGTCGGGCATCCAAGCTATGCGCACTTGGTCGCCGGGGCGCATAGTGGAGGTGTAGAGCAAACCTTTGTTCAGGAAGTTGCTCTCGGCGTGGCTCTCGCGGAGCACACTCTGCACATACGCGTCCCAATCAATGAATCCCAGGCAGCGTGCGAGAGTGGTGAGTGTGGAGAGGCGCGGACGTGTTCTCGACGTTGAGTATCCCCATATTCGCTGCAGCGTGGATTCGCTCACCACGTCGCCTGTCTCTTTCCTTATATTGAGAGAAAGCAATTTGAAGTCGGCCGGAGTCTTGAATGTGCGATAAAATCGCATCTCCAGGTCGTGCTTCATACATTCGATATAGAATAGGTTTTGTTCCATGCTGATAACAGAATTACATAATTCGCTTTTCACTGCCGTATGATATTATAGCTGCTAAATAAATGGCGAAGCCGGTGGTACAATAGTGACTGAGTGCGTGGCGTATAGTATTCGTCGAGCCCCTTATGATCAAGGACCGAATTTAAAACCGCGCTATACGTGTTGGCATACGAATTTGCAAAGGAGTCGATCTCACGGCTCGAAAATCTGCGTCCCGAAAAGGTTTGAAGCAGGTCTTGAATATATACCGAGTCGGCCAATTGTATGGCTACCGCATCGGCAGCCTCTTCTGCAGATACATTGCCTCGGCCATATCTTCGCAGGAGGTCTCCGGCATTGCCGGCAAGCTGCTCGATGTCGGAAACGCTCGGAGGCGGGTCCGCAACAGTCTTTTCATGCTGATTTACATATGTTTCAGCACTTATGCCGGGCAATAAACGGGGGGGGGGTATTTGATTGACTATCAATCGGATAGCAATTCACATCCGAAGTCATATCCTGAAAATCCTCTGCTGCGGGAGAAGTGCTGCGCGCGAAGCCGAACCACAACCCGACCGCAACGATAAGTATTGCAGCAACTGCCGCGACCTTGCCGAGAAGGCGCATACTGTTGCGCATCCGTGCGCTTCTGCTCCACCACCCGAGGGCCTCGGTGGCAGTGGCAAATCGCCCGTGGGTCAACTCTGACGACAACGCCTGTACACGACTCTGCACTGCTCTATCGTCGACTATTGCGGACATTTCCGCCAAGGTCAGGCCCAGGGCGTAGAGGTCGTCGGTCGGCACGGGGCGCCGTCCGTTCTTTACCTCCTGCTGATAGCGGCGTGTGCCTGCAGGGCCTTTAAGAAGAATGTATTCGGGAGAATCCGCGCAGCCGAAATCTATTATCTTGATGCCGCCGGTGCAGGGGTCTACCATTATATTATCCGGTTTGATATCTCTGTGCACCACCTCCGCACGGTGTATGCTTTCGAGAGCCTTGAGGACAGCCGTCACCGCCGCCTCGGTCTGCTTTGCGCCGAGCTTCGGGGTGCGGTAGTCTATCATATTGCGCAGAGAGATGCCCGGGCAATACTCCATTTCGAGGGCCGGAACGCCATTGGGCAAGGTAGACAAGGACAGCGACCGACACACTCCCGGATGTTCGATGCTGAAGCCGATACAGAACTCCTTATATAGCTGAGCTATGACATGGGAATCTTTGTCAAATCCCGCTCCGGGGCACTTCAGAACAACCTGACGGCCGAAATGGCGTGCCAGGAAAACCTGAAAGCGGCCCGACTTCGACTCGTAGATCAGGCGCATGGAGGAGAATCCCAGCTCATCTCTGACAGTAGATAAGGTGGGTGCGCTCATAAATCCTGATTCTGTTTCCAAAGCCATAGTAGCGGACAAAAGTACTAACTTTTTTTCAATCTAAATAATATAAGTCAAAAATTTTTGCTGAAACAAAAGAATTTTGATTACCTTTGCGGATGAAACCATCCAATGCGAATTATCATTATCCATATACACTCAAAATCATTATCCTGTGAAGAAATTCTACTTCAACACATCAATGAAAACACGCACTGCCGCCCTGGTTATGGTCTTGGCCGCTCTGCCGTCGCTTTCAGCTCAGACTTTCAGTGAAGGAATACTCAACTATGAGGTAATTTCCGGAACTAACTGCCGCTTTACGGGGCTATCGGAAAATACCGAAAGTCTTGTCGTACCCGAAAAAGTGACTTACAACGGCACGACCTATACCGTGACCGAAATCGGGACCAACGCCTGCAAGGACCATGAGGAAATAAAATCGGTAACTATCCCCAATACTGTTACTCTCATCAGTCCCAACGCGTTCTATGCAAACCGCGCCCTCACCGACCTTACGTTAGGCTCGGCGCTTGAGACTATCGACCGCCAGGCTTTCGACGTCTGCAATGATCTGACCGTGGTGCGCTGCTATGCTCCCGAGCCTCCCATGGCCAAGCAGATGACCTTTTCAAGCACGGCGCAGTCAAAAGCCACGCTTTATGTACCCGCCGAATCGGTAGCGAAATATGAGGCCGACTTCTGGGTGTGGGGTTCATTCCGCAAGGTTGAAGCTATTGTAGACAATGTGAGTGAATTTGAGGTTGACGGTCTCTCGTACAAGGTGACCGAGGGTAACAACGTGACTCTCACCGCTGTAACTTCCACTGCCGCTGACATCTACATTCCCGGCACTGTCAACTACGGCGGCACTGCTTTCACCGTCACCGAAATAGGTCAGGCCGTAGGCAAGGACCTCAGCACCCTCGTCACCCTCTCAATTCCTGAAACGGTGGTAAATATCGCCGCCAACGCTTTCTACGGCTGCTGGAAGATGACCGACCTTTCGATCGGTTCGGGCGTACTCACTATCGACCGACAGGCCTTCGACGCCTGCAGTGCCCTTACTACGGTGAAGTGCTACGCAACAGTGCCTCCCGAGTGTAAGAATCTGGTGTTCAGCGCAACGACAACCAATAAAGCCACTCTCCGCGTCCCTGAGGAATCTATCGCGGCTTATGAAAAAGATGTGATGTGCTGGGGCGACTTCAACACTATCATCGCCCTCGACGGCGACGAGCCTGAGAAGCCCGACCCCGTAGACCCCGGCAAGCCCGTCGACCCCGAACCCGAACCCGACGGCATCAAGCTCACCGGCATCAGTCCTGCCCGCAACAGCACCCGCAGTTCGCTCTCAGTGTTCCGCGTAGCATTCGAAATCACTGAGGCTGAGAAGGAAAAGTGCATGATCTTCCCTATCTCGGGCCACACATCGGGCATACGCCTCGAGCGTGAGGGCGCCGAACCCGTATACGCATCGAGAGTAAGCACCGTCGAAGATTTCCCCGTAACTTCGGTCGACATCACCTTCCCCGTGCAGCGCACCGAGGGTCAGTACACTCTCGTTATTCCCGAAGGTTCGATCGGTAAATACCGCTGGAACGACGAAGCTCAGAAAGACGAACTCATCGAAGGCATGGTAAACGCCGAAATCACCGCCAATTACACCGTTTCGGCCGAGGTTGCCACAATCTTCTCCAACTACGTGCTCCGTCCGCAGTCGGGCAAGAGCCTCGCATCAATCACCGAACTCGATCTCACCTTCCCGAGCGCACCCTACGCTCTCGACATCAATAACTCCCTGCCCATTACTCTCTCCAACGGCACTACAGTATATAAAGGTGTGATTGGCGGCTGGGGCAACGAGCGCCGACTTTCGTTCGACTCCGACACTCAGAGTTACATCACCATAACCGAGCTTGGCAACTGGACTCTCACCATTCCTGAAGGCGTATTCTCTGCCAACGGCGAGTGCAACCCCGAAATCGTAGCCGAATATACAATCTCCGACGATATCGACTTCGAATACATCTGCAATCCCCTGAACCTCAGCATGGAAGAGATACCCGAGGCTATGATGGTGACACTCACTATCGAGTTCCCCGACGCAGGCTTTGTGGCATTCGCTCCTGCTTACGATCCCGCACCCGCGTTCACCGTAAAATATGGCGACGTAGAGCTCCGCCGCGTAAGCAACGCTCTCGTATTACCCGGCTATCAGCCCGTAGTTCAGTCGGGCGGCAACACCCTCGAAATCCGTGTCAACACCCTGGTACTCACCGAGCCCAACATCCTCACAATCACCGCTGAGAAGGGTGCGTTCACCGTCGACGGTCTCGCCTCACCCGCAATCGACTATGCTATAAACTACGGTCTCCACAAGCAATACGAATATACCCTCACACCCGCCAAAGACGGCACATACCGCAACCTCTCGAAGTTCACCGTCGGGTTCCCCGAAGCCAAAGAAGCCGTCTATAACGAAGACGAAGCCTTTATCGTGCTCTTCATGCTCGGCCACTCGTGCACCGACTACACCTGCACACCCGTCGAGGGTGCCGAATATCCCACATTCGACATCGTATTCGACCCCGCCCCCGACTTCGAAGGTGAGTACTCGTTTACTATCGACGCCCGCACATTCATCCTCGACAAATACTTCTTCAGCCCCATTGTCACCGGCAAGTACACTCTCGGTGACGACACCGGCGTAGAAGGCGTAAGCATTGAGAATGAAAATGTTACCGTAGTGACTCTCGATGGTCGCGTAATTCTCCGCAACGCCGCCCGCGAAGCCCTCTCTACTCTCACTCCCGGCCTCTACATAGTAAACGGCCGCAAGCTCTACATCAAGTAATCAACTCACAATCTTCCTCATTAAGAGCGACTGACACTATGTCGGCCGCTCTTTTTTTAATGTGTGATATTTCCTCAGAAAAATCAGAAAAAGACCAAAAATATTTGGTGTCTCAAAATTTTTATATAATTTTGCATCGCAGACCGCACTGTAGAGCCCGGTTGTGGGCTTGAGGTGGGATCAGCGCACATTTTGGAAAGCGTATTATCGGCGCTTGTTCTTGACACCTAAGAATCTCGCAAATTCAATCCAGGTCAAGGGTAAGTAACGGTAGATGCTCGAGGCTGTGTATCAGTAGACTATTATGGATTTATTCATTATAGTCTGTTTATACATAATGCAAGCGTAGGCTCTACACGTTACCGTTCTTCTGGATGGGCTGTGCGAGAGCCTTTAGGTGAGAACGGTAAGGGTAATGTCCCCTACGCTTTTCTATTTTCACATAAAAGCTGTGTCGCGGGGGATGGCAACAGCAATAAGGATTCGTCCAATGCGTATCAATCACTGCATTTTCTCGCACATTATGTTGTGGTTTCTGCTCTTGGTGGCGTCTCTCCCCGTCTGTGCATCTTCTGACGAGGGGTTGGCTCTACGGACAGATTTTTTATACTGGCTTACCACCACTCCTAATATCGGGGTGGACCGGCCTGTGAGCAAGCATATTTCAGTCTCAGCAACTTTTGGCTATAACTCATTTAACTTCTTCAACCGCTACGACTCCGACGGACGGACTGTCAATCCAAAACTGCATCATTGGATGATAATTCCTGAAGCCCGCTATTGGTTTCGGAATACTTTTCATGGTAGTTTTGCAAGTGTATATGCTCTTGGTGGCCAGTATAATGCCGGCGGGGTAAAGTTTCCTCACTTCTTACGCAACAACCGATACGAAGGATGGGGCCTCGGAGCCGGAGTAAGTTTAGGCTATCAATGGCACTTCAGCCCGCGATGGGGTATCGAGGTATCGTCAGGAGCAGCATACGTATATCTCAGATATGATAAATATGAGTGTGGTAGCTGCGGACGTCTGCTGGCATCGCGCCGTAGCCGCAATACCATTATACCTCGGGCCACACTTTCTATAATCTATACTTTCCCAACCGACAAAGCCCGCAACACACCCGACATTTCAGAAGAATTATTACCTATATCCACCGAAATATCAGACGAACCAACAGCTAATGTCGACATACTACCGCAGATTGAGGTAAGTCCCTCCTCTAAATCAGAGCAGGCAGACACGCTGCGTATCACCGTACACTATGATGTGGATAAATACGTTCTCACCGGTGGTGCCGACACAGCCGACCTTCTATCTCTCAGATCAGCTCTTGATAGTCTGACTACAACTCCCGGTATAACATTACTCTCGATTCGAGTAACGGGGTATGCCTCTCCCGAACACACGTACTATCACAATCTCCGCCTCTCAGAGAAACGCGCTCAGTCTCTTAGCACCCTTATAGAAGAACGTATACCATTCTTTTCCGGAAATATTGTCGTGCGTGGCGCCGGGGAAGACTGGGAGGGAGTAGTGGCATTACTCCGACAAAGCCATCTTCAATCGGCAAACAAATTGATAGAACTTATCCGCACCACTCCTATCTCTGAAGGACGGGAGGAGAAATTACGTCAAGCGGCAGGAGCGGAATATGCAAATCTGCTCTCCGATATATTTGCACCCTTGAGACGTGCGGAAATAGAAATTGCCTACAACAACGGTATCTGAGCATACTATTGTGAAAATCACTCCAACAAATATGCACCGCAAGGTACACTTCAGCATGAGTTCTACCCTACTCCACGGCCTCCGACTTATGGCCATAGCCATTGCTCTGTGCCTTGTATGCTCGTGTTCATTAGAGGATGACCGCGACCAATGCTGCACACCATGCAATGTGATGCACTATACATACCGTCCCTTCGGTAGCGACGACTTCAAAAATCACATTAGCTCGCTCAGGCATTTTCTTTTTGATGACGCAGGTGCTTTTATAGAGGAAATAGCGCCCGGCTCCGACCTTCAATACCAATACCTTCCACTAACTGAAGGTGACTACACAATAGTTACTCTCGGCAACACATCAGAGGCTTCCCATCCGAATCACTACGCCGGAGCACCCTTAGAAGAATTCACTCTCAACCATACACTTAAATTCGAGGATAATACAGGCATTTCTGCCAATACTGATGAACTCTTCTGGGGTGTAAAAAATTTCCATGTCGAGAGCGATGGGCTTCTCAGTCCTGCAACCGGCAGCTCTCGCACTGCCGAAGAGCGCAACACCCTCGTAACTCCGATGAACAACATACACTGTCACCTTACCGTAAGAGTTGAATGGGCAAATTTACCTCAATATATCGGAGACTACGAAATGGAACTCGACGGCATAGCCACTCGCTATTCTCTCCACCCTGGAAATGCTTCAGACGTCGGGCGGTTCATTGTCCCTAAAGGTGAAATGCCCTCGGTTCATCGAATACGTGTACCAATGCATGGACGCGAACTTCTCGGAGAATTCATCACGCTGCGATACAGCGATGAGCTTATACCCGTCTTCAGACTTCTATACGGCAGCGAGCAAATCACACCCGACATCGACCTTGCCAGAGCTTTCAGAATATGGGGTTGGCGCCCTTCTGAGACACATATCCAGGAATACTCGATAATGATACGAATCTTCTCCAACGGAAGTGTCGACATATACCCTTCTATCGACGCTTCAGTCGACGACTGGATCGACGGCGGAATATTCTCATAGATAATAGATACCAATCAATAAACAACGTTCTTTAATTAACTTAATCAAATTACAATGAAAAGTAAGCTAATCTACACATCAGCTCTTGCACTGGCGCTCCTCGCCACTGCATGCAGCAGCGAAAGCGAGTTGGTGCAGGACATTCAGGGAGGCAACCGAACCCTGACATTCGCCATCAGCACTCCGACAGGTGAGAAAGTAAGTTACTCGCGTGCGCCACTTCACGACGAACCCGAATACGCTATCAAAAGTCTCACCCTCTACGAGTACGAGATTAACAACGGCACAAGCAGTCTGAGCCGAGTCATGAAGTATCCCGACGGTAAAGGGCGCGATGTGATAAATCCCGAATCCGACGGCAAAGGAGGATACACTTTCTCGATTATCGTCCCCGCTGCCAACGATGGCAAGACCTACTCTTACAGCTTTGTGGCTAACGACGATACTACCGACCCGACCGTAGGTTCTTCAGCAGAGAGTTTCAGGGATACTATGAAAGCTGCCATAAAACTCTCCGAGCCTCAGCTTGAAGAAAGTGAGGAGAACACCACACTCCCTACCCTCACCGCCGACATTCTTGCAGACCCCGACAAAGGAATTGCCATGAGCGGCGAAGCCACTTATAACGGAAGTACGGAGATTACCATGTCGGAGGGTATCACATGCAAGGTAAACCTTACCCGTATCGTTGCCCGAGTAGACATAAAGTACTCTACTCCCAACCTTAAACTCACAAAGGTCGAACTACGTGGCGCACCCAAATCGGGCTACCTGTTCGCTCAGAAAGGAGAGGGCAACACTACCGAAATTCCCTCCTATGAGGAATCAGAATACCTTGTAATGCAGCTTAATAAAAATGTCTCTCTACCCGCCGACTACCTCAAGAATACTGATGACATCACCACTGTAGAGCTTCGTAAAGCTTTCTATCTCTACGAACGCACTAACACCATATCGGAAGGTGAAGATGCTACCTACAATGGAGCAAGTGTGTATATCGAATACGATGTGAACGCAAACGGCGAAACTTACAAAGGCAAGCTCGACATACCTTTCCGTTCTACCTCAAATGATAACAAATGTGTCGACATCCGCCGTAACACACTATATACCATCCTTCTCGGAAATGGCGACGACCCCATTTCGGGAGTAGTATCGGCGAAACTAATTGTAGATGAATGGAACAGTATCGATATAGACGAACCCCTGACAGACGAAGATAAAGAATATTGATAAAAACCTACAATCCATATATATAAAGTAATATGAAAAAACTGAAATTATTTTCAGCAGCTCTTGCTATGCTTCTGCTCGGGAGTTGCGCCAATGAGGAGACTCTGAATATTCCTGAAAGCACATCTCCCGGCATTCACGTACACCTCTCCGGGGCGGCCGGTGGTACAGACTCTCGTGCAACTGTAACCGCCGATAAAAGCGAGAAAACGGTTAATAGTGTGCTCGCTGTCCTTTTCGACACCCACGAAGGATTCTTCAAAACCGTTGAAGCTTCTAAAGTCGCCGACGACGAATATACATTCATCGTGGAAAAGGATGCCACATACAGAATATATCTCGTGGCAAATGCCGATGCAGACCTCCGCAAAGCACTCGAAGACATAGATCCCGGTACGGATGCCGACGACGCTGAAAACGGTCTTGAGGCCGTGATTGCCGCGCAGGCACCCGACGCTAAGGACAACTTCCTGATGCTTAGCAAATACCCCGAGACAGTTACTACCCGTATCACAGAGACTCAGAGTATCGGTACTGTACACATGGAGCGTCTGGCTGCACGCTTCGACATAGTGAATAAGGCCGAGGGAATCACCGTCGACAAGATAACTTTCAATAACCGTACCCTCAAGACTTCGGTTCTCTCTCGAAACGTGATGACTGACCAGACTGACTGGTTCGAGAATACACCGTACCCTGACATCAATCTTGATGGTGAGAAGAACACGGGAAATACCTATGATTGTAAAATCTACACATACGAAAATTTCTCATTGTCCGGCGATACCACACTCCCTTCTCTCACTATAGAATACACAGAAGACGGGAAGACCAAGTCACACGAAGTTCTGCTTATCGACCCGGATTCAGAAGCCGGTACTGCCATGAGCATAAAACGTAACCACCGCTACCGTATAGTGCTTACTAAGGCATACAAACTCAAATTTGAAGTTGAAGTGGCCGACTGGGACGCTGAAGAAACTTTCGCCATAACAGGACTGCCCCTTGAACTGCCCGAAGACCGCCAGGAGGAACTCAACTCACAGTTACTCGTCCATAATCTCTTTACTGAATACAATGTGAGAAAAATAGACACGAATACAAAGAAAGTAACTGAATTCTTCACAGAATTGCCTTCCGAGCCCGGTCAAGCACCTTCTACAGCCTATACTACCATGAGTGAACTTATAAACAAGAAACTTTTAAGTGACGATGCAATCTTTACAGATGATGCCGGTAATAATTATCGCTTCCCGACTGCCGGTGAATGGCAGCTACTGATTCCTCTTACTAATCAGGCTGCAGGAATGCCTGTACAGACAACACCTTCAGGTCTGTCGATTCGCAATTATCCTTTCTGGGGTTACGACTCCTCTCAGACCATGGAGACCGACGAATTCATTGAAAAAGTATATCTCAAAAATAATCAGGACAATTTTATGGCTCTTGTCCCGGAAGATTTATCCGAAGATACTGAAAATGGCTTTAAAGGTACTTCCATTTTGAAAGTAGGCCGAGTGACCGATATTGTATATGCTAATAAAGAATTGACGTTCTCAGAAACTAAAGGAAGCGGTTACAAAGATTATCAGATGTGTCCGGTATATGGGTTGAGATTCAAAGGCTCGGATCAGTTTGCAGCATATAAATGGGAACTGGTAGCTACAAATGGCAACAGAGCATGCCGCTATCTATCAGTTAAAATTAAAGCGCTCCCGAAAGACGCGGATATTATAATTGACGATATTGTTGACAACCACTCTTTCTGGGCAAAAGGATACATCGAGGTTAAACTTCCTGCCGAAGGTCGGTACGACTGGGGGGTTAAGAAAGTTATGTGGCCTTGCCAAGCATACTATCTGTCAACCACGAAATCCAATGATACCGCGGCATTGGCAGCCTATTTCGATGCAGTCCAAGCTCATGTTCGTCACATTGAATTTCAGAGTTCATACTCTATACGCCTTGTTAATATCAAGGATTAATAAGGTAAATCCTTGGAGGGTTTAGATATAGAAAATACTTCTTCAGCCCCATTGTCACCGGCAAGTACACTCTCGGTGACGACACCGGCGTAGAAGGTGTAAGCATTGAGAATGGAAATGTTACCGTAGTGACTCTCGATGGTCGCGTAATTTTCCGCAACGCCGCCCGCGAAGCCCTCTCTACTCTCACTCCCGGCCTCTACATAGTCAACGGTCGCAAGCTCTACATCAAGTCAGCCCCCCTGAAATCTATATTCTTAGCGCCCGGCCTTGGTCGGGCGCTAAGTTTTTTCTCAACATTCATTTGCCGTTCCAATGTTTTTTGATTAACTTTGAGGCGTCTAAATCATTTTCCATCAACTTAAATCAAATCCTGCATGAAAAAAATTCTACTTGCCGCTGCACTTGCCACACTCGCCTGCACCTTCGCCTCAGAAGCTGCCGAACGCGTGGATGCCGTTTCCGAATCACATTCATCCTGCAAACTCCTCTCACGCTCTGATGCGGCTGAGGAAGATGAGGATTTCCCGGAGAGCTGGAATATTGAATATTCCGACGGGATTCTCAGCGTTACGTGGGTCAATTTCTTTGCAAATTGCTGCCCGACCGGATTTGTCGGCTGGTTTGAGAAAGAAGGCAATGAGCTTACATACAATCTGATATGGACGGAAGACGACGAGTTCGCCTGTGACTGCATGTGCAATTTCGACGTCACCACCACCTTCGGCGCTATCAACCCGGGGCACTATACCATTACATTCAGAAGATATGTAGATATATTCACTGCCGAAGTCGACATAAAGGACGGCGGCAATATAACTCTGAGTGCGTCACCCGCAGGTATTCAGCCCATTGGAGCGTCTTCGGATATCATGACCATATCGGCCGACGGTGTACTCCGAGTAAATTGCGAAGGTAATTACACCGTGGAAATTTTCGACGCCGCCGGAATGCAGCGCGTACATATCGACGCTGCAGATTCATCGGAAATTTCGGTTGCCTCTCTGCAGCGTGGCATGTACATCGCAAAGGTTACTGCCGGAGGGAGCTCCTCTACCCTACGGTTTATCAGATAAATATATCATCTATAACTAAATCGGGCATACTCCTTTGCGCAGGAATATGCCCGATTTTTTGATGCTGATAAATTATCAAAATTCAACCACTGTGATGCCCGGACCACCGAAGCGCACGTCTTCGTCGTGGTATGAAGAGACGGCGGGGACGGTGTCGAGGTAGCGGCGGATGTACTGGCGGAGGGCGCCAGTGCCGGTGCCGTGGAGGATGCGGACGCGCGAGGAGTTGAACTGGATAGCGTCGTCGATATAGTACGTCACGGCCTGCACGGCTTCGTCGGCACGCATGCCTCGCACATCTATCTCATTGCTGAAATTGAGCTGACGCTCGCGCGAGGAGTCGGTAGTCTGGCCGGAGATGAAGCTTACGCCGCCTTTTACAGCTCCCGAGGGTGCCTGACGGAGGGTGCGCTTGAGGCGGTCGAGCTTTACGGTAGTCTTCATCTGCCCGAACACCACCGTGGCGTTCTTGCCGTTTATCTCCGAAATTGTGCCGACCGTGGCCGAACCTTCGAGCACCACGTTGTCGCCCGGAGCGAGCGGTCGGTCATCCGACTGTCGTGGCGCAGCAGGCGTCTGAGTCTTCTTCTTTTTCGGAATTTTCTTATCGAGGAGCGGGTGCGAATTTTTATCCGACGAGTTCTCAAGGAGATTGCGGCGCTCGGCCTCGAGTTTCTGACGGGCTTCGCGCGTGCGGTCCTTGTCGGCCTGCGCCGTACGTATCTCGCGGATAGTACGCTCAATGGTAGCATTCGACCCTTCGAGAATCTTGCGGGCTTCGTCGCGCGCCTCCGAGATTATCTCGCGACGCTTGCCGCGCAGAGTCTCCATTTCGGTCTCGTAGCGAGCGAGCACATCTTCTATCTGCTTCTCTTTCTGGCGGATAGACTGGCGTTTATTCTCCCAGTAGCGTCGGTCGCGGGCGATATCGAGCAGATACTTGTCCATGTTCACATAGTCGCTGCCGACGAGCTCGCGGGCGTCCTCGATGATTTCATCGGGTATGCCTGTCTTGCGGGCAATCTCTATGGCGAAAGAGCTGCCGGGGTGCCCGATAGCGAGGCGGAAGAGGGGCTGCATCTTCTGACGGTCGTAGAGCATCGAGCCGTTAACAAGACCCGGGGTCTCCTCGGCAAACTGCTTGAGGTTGTGGTAGTGGGTAGTCACCACTCCCCACATTCCTTTGTTGTTGAACTTGCGGAGCATGGCCTGGGCTATGGCGCCGCCGATCTGTGGCTCGGTACCTCCGCCGAATTCGTCGATGAGTATGAGGGTGCGACCGTTGCCTCGCGCAAGGAAGAACTTCATGTTGCGGAGGTGCGATGAGTAAGTCGAGAGGTCGTCTTCTATCGACTGGTCGTCGCCGATGTCGATGAAGATATTCTCCATTACACCCATGTGCGAGTTTTCGTAGACAGGAGGCAGCACTCCGCACTGAGCCATATATTGTATGATGCCGAGAGTCTTGAGAGCCACCGATTTACCGCCGGCGTTGGGGCCGGAGATTACGAGTATGCGCTTTTCGGGCGAGAGTACGATATCGAGCGGCACTATTTCTTTGCCCTGACGCTCGAGCGAGAGCTTGAGCACGGGGTGGCAGGCGTGGTACCACTCCACCTCGGGTTTCTCGGAGAGGTGCGGCATGAGGCCACCCACGGTGCGGGCGTAATCGGCTTTGGCGTAGATGAAATCGAAGGTCCCGAGCAGGTCGAACCCGTCAAGGAGGGAGTCGACTTCGGGACGGATAACGTCGGCGAGCGCTATGAGTATGCGCACTATCTCGCGGCGCTCCTCGATGCCGAGCTCGCGCAGGCGGTTGTTGGCCTCCACCACTTCGGCAGGCTCGATGAAGAATGTCTTGCCCGAGGCCGATTCATCGTGCACGATACCCGATATCTTGCGCTTGTACATGGGGGCGACGGGTATCACGAGGCGACCGTCGCGCACCGAGGGGGTGACGTCGGCCTCGAGGTAGCCCTCGCGTACGGCGGCGGCAATCACACGTCGCATTGCGGAGTTGATGCTGCCGGCACAGGCCGCCATTGAGCGTCTGATTTCGGCAAGTTGGGGCGATGCGTTATCCTTGATTTCGCCGTGGCGGTCGATTATGCGGTCGATAGCCGCACTCACCATGGGGAATGCGTCGAGGCCCTCGGCGAGAGTGTCGAGTTCGGGATAGGGAGTGGACACATGGCCTGTCTCCTCGTCGACTTTGCGCAGTTTGGCGAAGAACGACGCTATACCCGACATCGCGGCAAGGGATGCCCGCAGGCCCGGAAGTTCGGCCTCGGAGGGGAAGGTACCCGGCACCCGCAGTGTGTTGAGCAGCTGTCGGCGGTCGTGAATACTGCCGAGGTTGAAGCCTGCGTCAGAGGCTATTATGGCGAGCATCTCGGCGGTCTGCGTGAGCAGCCGGCGCACGGTGGTATAGTCGCTGCCGAACGACATCTCTTCGCAACGGGAGCGACCGATAGGGGACGAACAAAGTTTCGAGAGGTAGTCGCGTACGCTGTCGAAACCAATTTTTCGCTCTATAGAATCGGGATATGTCATAGCTTACTTATGCATCATGCGGGCGAGCGAGCGCTTGTCCTCGCGCTCCTTGATAGCCTGACGCTTGTCGTATTCTTTCTTACCGCGGGCAATGCCGATAACGAGTTTGGCAAATCCGCGTTCGCTAATAAAAAGGCGCAGAGGCACAATGGTATAACCGGCGTCACGCGACGCCTTGGCTATCTTATTGATTTCCTTCTTGTTTAGCAGGAGCTTGCGGTCGCGTCGGGAGTCGTGGTTATTGTATGTACCGTAGAAGTATGTGGCGATATTCATGTTCTTGACCCATACCTCGTTGAGCGACGACACATAGCAGAATGTATCAACGAGCGAGGCGTGGCCGGTGCGGATACTTTTAATCTCCGTACCGGTGAGGACGAGTCCGGCCGTGAAGGTCTCTACAATCTCATAGTCGAAAGTAGCGCGCCTGTTTTTTATATTTATGTCTTTAGGTTTCATTATATCAGAAGATAGAGAAGATAATATATAAACAACGGAACGGCTACAATGGCAGCGGCACTCAGGCCGATGTATGCGAGTTCGCTGTCTTTTTTCACTCCGAGCAAGGGCATTGCCTTATATAGAATAAGGATGACGTATACAGGGAGGAACTTGAGTATTACGAGATTCCAGGGCAGACAGTTGGCGATAATCTGCACGAGCACCATGAGTCCTATGCCGGCCACGCACACGGTCTGCACCGAGCGCTGCGAGGGCGGATTGGTGGTGAGGCGCCCGAGATACAGCTCGAAAATGAGTCGGGCTATAAAGAGCGACACGAAATATGCGCCGAAGTCGGCAACGGCCCGCATAAGCACCTGAGCGAGCTCGGCATGCCGCAGATAGGCGAAAGCCAGAAATTCGGTGGCGGCGGCAACTCCGAGCAAAGGATAAAGGCCGGTGCGGGCGAGTTCGTCAGGATCCGGGTCGGCTTTACTTAGGTCCTCCCACCCGCTCGAGGGGGCAAGAATGAGCTGAAGGAGGTATTTTAGGAACGTAAGCATGAGTTTTTATGTTTATTGAGACTACAAAGTTACGAAATATGAATCGTATTTAAATCGGATTTGTTAATTTTGCAGCAGCAAATTCAATGTGCAATAACATAATTCATATAAAATGATAAAAGGAATCTTATCTATCTCCGGAAAACCGGGTCTCTTCAAGCTCCTCAGCCGCGGCAAAAATGCTCTTATCGTGGAGAACATTGCCACCAAGAAGCGCATCCCCACTTATGCTCACGAGAAAGTAATCTCTCTCGCCGACATAACTATGTACACCGAGCACGGCGACGAACCCCTGCCCGAAATCCTCGACAAAGTGTACGCTTTCAACGAGGGTAAGGCTATCGACCTCAAAAGCTTCCCCAACGACGCCGCTATCCGCGAGTGCTTCGGCAAGATCATTCCCGACTTCGACACCGAGCGCGTATATACCACCGACATCCGCAAGCTTTTCAGCTGGTACAACCAGCTCGTAGCAGCAGGCTTCACCGAATTCAAAGAAGCTGAGACTGCCGACGAAGCTGCCGAAGAGGCCGCTCCCGAAGCCGAAGCTTAACGCTACCGCATAGAAATCGCACACGGGCAGCTCTATCTGATATCGTTCAGATTGAGCTGCTCGAGTTTTACTATACCGTTGACTATGGCGTAGATAGTGAGGCCGCTCACTGAGTGGATATCGAGCTTGCGCACTATATTCTTACGGTGGGTCTGCACTGTATTGATGCTGATAAATAGTTTGTCGGCAATCTCTTTGTTTGAGAATCCGCACACGAGCAGAGCGAGCACATCTTTCTCGCGCACAGAGAGGGTCTCGCCGCTATCGGTCTGAGTATCGTCGGCGGCGGGCTCCACCTCGAGTTTATCTTCAAGGGCTTTTACGGCGGGAACGAAGAGGAGGTCTTCGAGCTGACAGTGCTTGCGGAGGTCGCGCTCGCATATAAATATCTCGTAGAGAGCTATATTGAGTTTCTCGGCAGCTTCGCCCGGACGGTAGTACTTGATGATGATGTTCTTGAGTTCCTGGAGTTTGGAGTCAATAGCGCTGTGCGAGCGGGCGAAGTGCTCTATCTCGAAGTCGGCGCTGCGGCGACCCTCTAAAAGGTCTTCTACATAGCCGAATACGCTTTGATTTTCGTGCTCGGTGTGGCGGCGCACCTCAGCCATATACTCGTCGTAGAACTTTACTATGAGGTTTGCCACATCGCTCACCCCCGAAGTTTCGTTGTCAGACAGTATTGCCTCGATGAGTTTGCGGCGGATAGCCGGAAGCTGAAAATCGAGGAAATAGCTGTGTGCCTGCTTGAGATAACTTATAAGCTGGGGCACCGATACCTCCGGGGCGAAATGGTCGGCAGCCTCCGAACCGAACTTTATGAAGTTTGCCACGGCAAGAAATGTGGGAACGTCCACACCGTTCTCACGGCAGATATCGCGCACACTGCTCTCCCCTACTCCGAGGGGAATGCCGAAGCGGCACATCATCTGGAGCAACGACGGCTCGTCGCAGATGAGTTCGCTCATTTTGTTCTTTTCGCTGTAATAGGTTACCATAGCCATATTTTGTGTGCAAAAGTACAAAATCTTTGAGAACTCTACCAATCTCGAGGCCCGAAAATTGTTAAAGGTGACGCAAGAGTATTTAAAATTCAGAAATAATTCATACCTTTGCGATGCATATCGCCCTGGAGGCCCGATATGGGTTAGAGGGTGGGTATAGCGACATAATTGAAGCGTTACTTAGCGCTCTTTCTTGACAGTTAGAAACTTCGCAACTTTCACAGATTCGTCAGGAATGTAGCAGCGACGGACGCCTATGTGGATATGTATATTCTTTAAGGAGATGATACGTGAGTATCGTCGCCTTATCTGTTTTACATATTTGCGTGAGGCCTCTTCAGCTGCTCGTTCGACGAATCGGGCAATGCGAAGGCCTCTAACTGTAGAACGGGCAGCAGGGTATGGACCTTACGCTTTTTTTATCCACATATCAGGCCAAGGTACTGGTCCCCGAGGCTGAAACAATGCTATGAAAAAAGTATTACTTTTTCTGCTCGTAGTGCTGATGTACATCCCCGCAAGGGCTGGTGATTACTATTCGTATCAGTATGAAGGACAAACCTTAAGTTATGATCTTTTCCCGGATGGGACGTGCGAACTTCTACAATCGCTTGCTTCCGGAAATCTTATAGTTCCCTCCATTGTGGAAAGAGAGATCGGCGGCAATGTGTATGAATATGAGGTAACAAGAATAGGAGACGCAGCGTTCAGCTGGTGCAGTGATTTAGTATCGGTAGAGTTACCGAATACCATACAATCAATAGGAGAGGATGCTTTCCATGCTTGTGAATCGCTTACTTCTATAAAGCTTCCTGAGTATCTGAGCACTCTGGGAGAGGGTGCATTCCGCGACTGTGAGAGTCTTACATCCATAATCCTTCCCAACTCACTGATAAAAATTGAGCAGCTTACTTTCCTCGGATGTAGTTCACTCTCAGCAATCACTCTGCCAAACGCATTAACTTCCATAGGTCGATTGGCTTTTAATGATTGCAGAAGTCTTACAACTATCGACATACCCGACACTGTAACCTTCATAGGAATTTCTGCCTTTGAAAGCTGTAGCAAGTTATCCTCAATAACACTTCCCAAATCACTGAAAACCATTGAGGAGTCAACATTTTCAAATTGCACCGGCCTGCAGTCTATAAATATCCCCGACGCAGTAACCGGCATAGGTGGTTCGGCTTTCTATTACTGTACAAGCTTACACACCGTTACTATCGGAAATTCCGTAGAATCGATAGGTAATTCAGCTTTCTACGACTGTAAAAAACTTACTAAACTATCACTTGGAAATTCTGTAAAATCTATTGGTCACGAAGCGTTCAGTGAATGCGAAAAGCTCGAAGATTTTACCTTCCCTGAAAGCCTGACAAAAATCGGAGAGTTTGCATTTGAAAGATGTCGTAGTCTTACAACTATAGATATACCGAGTTCTGTAACAGATCTTGGACAAGGCTCTTTCAATGAGTGCAAAAGTCTGAATTCTATCTATTACAATTCAGAGAATCCCATTCAGGGCGATGAAACTATTTTCGACTATGATACTTATAACACAGCTGTACTTTACGTCCCTGCATCAGCTGTTGAAAAGTGCAAGACTATCAATCCGTGGATGAACTTCAAGTCGATTAATGCAGCCGACTTCTCAGGCGTATCAGACATTACTGCCGGTGCTGACGAAACCAAGACCGTTGAAGTTTACAACATGGCAGGCGTAAAAGTTGCAGAGTCGACCCAAGGTATCACTCCCGGCATCTATCTGGTGCGCGAGGGCTCCGATGTGAAAAAAGTAATCATCAAATAATCAAAATACAAATCAATCATGAAATTATTGAAATTTATGGCGACAGGCGCTATCGTAGCGTCGCTCTCGCTCACCTCCTGTACGGCAGACGAGGGAGGTCCTGAAATCGGAGGACAGCTATGGCAGGGAGAACTCGGCGCTCCCGAATATGCCGACGATGCTATATGCTACGACCTCACCGACGCCCCCTACAGCTATATCGAACTGTCGGAAAGCGGATTGTATTTCGTAGGTGAAAAGGCCGGCAATCAGTATTCGGCTCCCAAGCACCGCACTATGCACAAGGCGCCTGCAGCCTCGCGCAGCTACTATGAGCCTGAAATCATCTCGGGCGAATACGAAAAGCTCTCCGACGGAAGCTACAAACTGAAAGGTTTCGGCACAATCACCTACAACCGCAACCACACACTCGCTGTGACTCTCGAGAATGGCCAGTCGGAAGTATGGGACGCTGTTCCCCAGGAAAAGATGCCTACCAATGCTCTCAACAGCCGCCTCTGTCGCACTTGGAAAATAGACAAGGTACGCATCGAGTTCTGCGACAAAGACAATGAAGTGCTCAAAGAGGTTTACCTCACCGAAGATCAGATTGCGACAGAGTATGTAAACTATTTCACATTCACATACTCAGGCCAAGTGTATGAGTACGACGAAGGCGAGTGGTACCACGACAAGTGGAGCTGGTACAATGCTACATCGCAGCTGATTCGCATAGTAAATATGGATGAGGATTTTTATCAGGAAGAAGGTCTCATCCAGGCTATCTTCAACGACGACCGCGTGACCTTCCTCCAGCCATTATGGTTCGACGACGGTGAGGAAGCCGAATGGGAATATGAAGAAATTCTTCCCAATCTCTCGCTCCCGAGCAGCGTGCGCATGGCTAAGGAATACCTCGAATGTAAGGAATACAAAATCCGCAAGTGATGAAGAACTTCAGATATATCATAGCAGCCCTGCTCGTGGCATTCTGCGCCGTGAGCGGTATGGCCAAGAGCACTTCCAAGCAAACGGAAGAAATAAGCCTCGACGATAATCAGCGATTCTGGCGCAAGGACAGCAAGGAGCTCCGCATCGGCTACACCATGGGCAATATGGACCGCGGCATATTCTACGGCGGCAAAATCGACAGTCGCCTGGGAGTATCGCTCGACATGATGCGCAATATCTACCTTCATCGCAAGGCCATAGGCGGCTTCATGAAAGTAGGTCTGCAGTTCGGCCTCCAGGTCAACTACCTCAACTACGAGAAAGGTCACGGCAGTCTTTCCTTCGGCTCCATATTCGGAGGCGAGGAGGAAGACGACCCCGACTACGACTACGGCTACGACGACGATTACAACTACGACGACGAAGGCTCCATAGCACTCGGCACGCATGGCCTCAACATGGGTATCGGCATCGGCCCGACACTTACCTTCATGCCCTTCCACAAATCGTCGAACGCCAATCTCGCGAGACTGAAATTCCGCGCCTACTTCAACGCAGTACCTTCGTGGTCGGCCTTCATCATATCATCCGACGATGAGATGAAACTCCACAATGCCTTCACCTGCCTGTACGCCGGCGGCTTCAGCATCCTATGGCGCAAACTCGACATCGGCTTCCAGTACAAAGGTGGCCGAGTAAGATACAAAGACCTCGTGCAGGACATCATGAATGGCGAAATGGGCAACCCCTGGGTCGGCAGAACTAAAAATCCCCGCTACGGCACCAACATGTACACCATAAGCATAGGCCTCGTATTCTAATCCTTACTAACCATCAAACCCGCGAGAGACTGCACCAATCGGCGCAGCCTCTCGCATTATATTGTATGGCAATTTTACCTCATTTTGCAGATCGAATAATTTTTGCTATATTTGCAAACTGAGTAAAACCGCAACGACGCATTATACGTTAATTAAGCAAAAGGACACAATCCCATGACGAATTACGACAGCAAGAAACTCACTGAGTTAGTTCTGTTTATACTTGGCAAGACAGGTGGCGCTGATTTCTACCATGCTTTCAAGATACTCTATTTCGCCGAGATGAAGCATCTCGCTAAATGGGGCTATAGCATTGTGCCTGACGAGTTTTGCGCTTTGAAGTATGGCCCTGTTCCCACCAATCTGTATTATGCGGTCAAGGAGCTCAATCATCCGCAGATGAATCTTTCAGAAGAATTGTCTGAAGTTGTACAGTTTGCCGGCGAGGATGCTCCGAATATACTCCTCCCCAAACGCGAAGCAAATCTGAAATTCTTGTCAAAATCAGAAATCGAAGCTTTAGAACAGTCAATTGAGGAGAACGAATCGTTGACTTTCGGGCAACTCAAGAAGAAATCCCACGATGAAGCTTGGGCAGAAGCAAACCGCCGCATCAACGGAACGAATGTAATATCGCCCGTATCTATGGCTAAAGTCCTCAATGCCGACGATGCTATTCTTGAATATATTGAAGAGCAAATGCAAATTGAATCAGCTTTGAAATGATAAAAATTTTTGATGCTCTCAATGAGCACGAGCTTTCGAGGCTGGCTTCCCGCACCGTCAAGGTTGGAGACGTCTATGAGATGACAATGACAGAGGCAAATGGAATCAAACCCAAAGCAGGAGATTCTTCAAGAGATAAATATTTCATAGTTCTTGGTTTTGACTCTAATGGTGTCGCTTTTGGAGGTGTAATAATAAACTCCCAAATCAATAAGAATCTTCCGGCACACCTCAAAATGTACCATATGCCCATAACGCAGGCAAAATATCCATTCCTCAGATACGATTCTTTTGTTGATTGTCTCCGCTTGAAAATAGCCTATCCTCAAAAATTCAATGAATGGAATTACTTGGGCGAGATTGATGAATACGACATCAATTTAATCATCGGTACAATCAAAGAAAGTCCCGCCGAAAGCGAAGAACGACTTTCTCAGCTTGGCCTGCAATAAATTCTTGCCGAGTATCTTTGAAAGCCATTCTCAAGGTATCTTTCTCTGTCCAGGTAGTTTCAATGAAAAATCCTCTGACATTTGTTAAGCAACCTTACCGGTTTCGATTTCTGATTTGAGGAATTGGAATATATAGACTGCGCCTTGATAGTAGAGGCCGCATTCGGGGTCGTTGAGCTTGGCGAAGGTGGCTGATGAATACAGTTCATCAAGGGCGCGGTGTATATCCCAGCCATATTCCGCCATAAGCATTTCTGTGAGTTCTGCCGCAAGGCATTCTATCTGGAACTGTATGTCTTGTGTCATAGTTCGATACGCCTTAATAGGTTTACGGCTTTTGGGGTGCCAAAGAAGTATTGGACAGCATGGTCTCCCTTAAATCTCAGTTCTTCAACCAATGTTGATGCCGACATATAGCCCATTATGAAACGGCGAATCTGAACGCCAACCGTATCATCGGCAATAGGGCCAATAACAATATCATAGGGATGAGCCGGAACATCGGAGTTATTCTTTCGGTTCATCACTACAAATTCTGCCCATTCTTCGGAGTAGTCGCTAAAGATCTTTATATTCAATCCGCACTTCGTAGCCTCGTCTTCATCAAACTCAAAGCATGATAACGTAGGGATTCCCTCATTAAGAAAACGAGTTGTTCGAGCTGCCATATCCATAGCTTGGTTGGGGTTGGCGTTGAGATAGAAACCTTGTCCGAAATCCTTGCCACGCTTACTGCGAGAGAGGTCAATCTCCTCAATGGCTACGTTTGAGCCGTGATATAACCGTTTCATATTCTCCCTCCTTCCCGTTGGCATATGACTTGGAGGTCTGAGACAGCATCGTCAATGGAAAGAGTATGCTCAGCAGCATAGCAGTCGAGAAGGAAATCTATGCCGGTAAAACGGCGCAGATATGCGTAGGCCTGCATATTGGAGAGGTTAAAACGCTGTGCAAAAGCTCCAACACACGCCACTACATATTCTATTCGGTTAAATATCTCTTTCTTGTCCATGACTATGCTTTATTGCTTACGATTAAATCTTTAAATCAGTATCAAATAGCTCAGAAATCCTCACAAGTGTATCAAGGATTACAATACTTTGATGTTTAATGCAAAATTAAAACTTTTTCTTGACATAACAAAATGGATTTCAACCTTTAAAAAGAAGAAAAACAGAGGAATAAGTGTGATATCGAGCATCATAGTTCCCCCTCAAGCACCTGAAGCCTGAGGAATCGCTTTGTACCGGGGCCGACGGCAAAGAGGGCGGAATTGCGCAGGCAGGGAATCCAGACTATTTCGTCGTTGCGCGTCAGAATCCACGTGTTGCGTTTCTGCTCGGCGGAGAATCTGGCGGCGGCATAGAGGTCGCTCACGAGCTTGGACTTCTTTGCGCCGAAGGGTATTATACGGTCGCCGCGGCGCCAGTGACGGAGTTCCCACAAGGGGTTGCCTTCGAGGGCGGCGGCATCGAGATATGCTACTGAGGGGCCGAGAGCTTCGGGGCGGAAGGCGAAAACATCGTCCGAAGTCACGGCTATGCGTATGGGTTCTGTGATATCGCGGGCCGGATTTACGGTGTAGCACTCGCCTGCCACGAGGCGGAGGCGGCGCGCGTCGGACACAACGAGCTGTCCGCGGTTTATCTCAGCCACGGTTTCGCCGTCGGTGGAGTGGAACACGGCGCCCGACGATGAGGAGGCGTCTATCATATCGCACACCTGGGTGTAGGTGAATGCGAGCGGACGCAGAAATTCAAATAGGAGTGTGGGAGCCTGAGGCTCAGATGATTTGAGGAGTGCGAGGTCGATGCTTCGGCCGTCGGGAAAATATCGTTGGCGGCGTTCGGCGACAACTTCGGAGTAAAGCTCGCCGGCGGCTTCGAGGTGTGAGATAGTGCGCAGCACGGCGTCGCCTGCTCCGGGAAACAGCTCCTCGAGGAGGGGAAACACGCGGTTGCGCAGACGGTTGCGACGGTGGGCGTCGGAGGCGTTGCTGCTGTCGGTGATAAAAGTGAGGCCGCAGGCTTCGACATAGGCTTCAATCTCGGCACGGGAGAACGGGAGCAGAGGGCGCACTACGGCTCCGCTGCGCGGGCGCATGGACGTGAGGCCGTTGATACCGCTGCCACGCATCAGATTGAGCATAAATGTCTCGGCACGGTCTTCGCGGTGATGCCCTACGGCTACAGCTTGGGCGCCCTCACGGTCGAGAAGTTCGGCAAACCAGGCGTAGCGCAGTTCGCGGCAGGCCATTTCCACCGACTCGCCGGGATGCTCGCGGCGGCGTGCCTCGACATCGAAATCGCGCACGTAGAGGTCCACGCCGAGGGTCTCGCACAGCATATGGCAGTGACGGCTGTCGCGCATGGACTCTTCACCGCGGAGGTGGAAATTGCAGTGTGCGGCGCGGCAGTCGTAGCCGAGAGAGCTCAGAGCGGCCAGCAGGGCCACGGAGTCGGCTCCTCCGCTCAGAGCCACTACAACGGGGGCTCCGGCGTGTAGAAGTGTACGTGAGGCTATGTAGCGAGCGGTGCGTTGCTCGAAAGTTTTCTTAATCTCTGCTTGCGAGGGCATAGGTATAGAAATCATAAGTATGTGTTCTAAATTATTTAATGGATTGACTCATAAATTATGAGGCGAACTTTCGAATTCGGTTTCAGTTGCTATGGAACCGCATAACGCCTTCAGCCGAATGCAAAATTTCATCCACATTCTTCATAATCCAATACTATAAATAATTTAGAACACATACTTAATAATAAAATGAAGTCATGGCAACCGACGCCGGAGGGCGGGCTCACCATGACTTCTATAAGCTGTTGCTATGGAGCGGGCTTATTAAGCCTTGCCGTTGCTACCGAGCACGTTCACGATTTTGTGACGGTAGAGTTTCTCCATGTTGTCGCGTGCGGGACCGAGGTATTTGCGGGGGTCGAACTCAGAGGGCTTCTCAGAGAATACGCGGCGGATAGCTGCGGTCATAGCGAGACGGCTGTCAGAGTCGATGTTGATTTTGCAAACGGCGCTCTTAGCTGCCTTGCGGAGCTGCTCTTCGGGGATACCGATAGCGTCGGGGAGCTTGCCGCCGAACATGTTGATAGTATCAACTTCGTCCTGGGGTACAGAAGAAGAACCGTGGAGCACGATGGGGAAGCCGGGGAGCTTGGCCATAACGGCGTCGAGTACGTCGAAAGCCAGGGGAGGAGGAACGAGCTTGCCTTCTTCGTTGCGGGTGCACTGCTCGGGAGTGAACTTGTAAGCACCGTGAGAAGTACCGATAGAGATTGCGAGAGAGTCGCAGCCTGTGCGGGTAGCGAAGTCGATTACTTCTTCGGGGTCAGTGTATGTGTGGTGGTCAGAAGAAACTTCGTCTTCAACGCCGGCGAGTACGCCGAGCTCACCTTCTACAGTCACGTCGTACTTGTGAGCGTAGTCAACTACCTGCTTGGTGAGAGCTACGTTTTCTTCGTAGGGGAGGTGTGAACCGTCGATCATTACAGAGCTGAAGCCGCTGTCGATACAGCTCTTGCAGAGCTCGAAGCTGTCACCGTGGTCGAGGTGAAGAACGATCTGGGGATTTTCCCAACCGAGTTCCTTTGCGTATTCTACAGCACCCTGAGCCATGTAGCGGAGGAGGGTTGCGTTGGCGTAGTTACGTGCGCCCTTAGATACCTGGAGGATAACGGGTGATTTTTCTTCTGAAGCTGCTTTGATGATAGCCTGGAGCTGCTCCATGTTGTTGAAGTTGAATGCGGGGATAGCATAACCGCCTTCGATAGCCTTCTTGAACATTTCGCGGGTGTTCACAAGGCCGAGTTCTTTATAACTTACCATTATTGATATAATTAATTTGGATGTTTTCGGTTAGGTAAGTCTCTCGCCGTACGCGGGAGGCTTAGGTGGTGCAAAGTTAGTAATTATTTCTGAAAATATGCCTATCCTACTTTGAATTTACGATAATTAAGTTTAATTTTGCCGTCGCTATTCCAAAATACATCTATCCTGATATGTCATCCAAGAACGAATTCGGTACAAAAATAGGGCTTATAGCCGCGACGGTGGGCTCTGCAATCGGCCTCGGAAACGTCTGGCGTTTCCCCGGTGAAACTCAAGCCAATGGCGGCGCTGCCTTCCTTATCCTATACGTCGTGTGTGTGCTCTGTCTGGGCATTCCCGTGATGCTTACCGAGTTCTCGCTCGGCCGTGCCGGACGCTCCGATGCTATCGGCGTATTCCGCAAACTCGCCTCCGGCACCCCGTGGTGGCTCGTAGGCCTTACCGCGGTCGTGGCCTCGTACCTCATCATAAGTTACTACATGGTGGTGGCGGGCTGGACTCTCGAGTATCTCGTGGAGAGTCTCTCGGGCGGACTATACTCGGGCACCGAACTCCTCACCCCGGGCGATACCGACAGCCTCCGCGCAGCCTTCAGCACCAAAATGGACGGCTATGTGACGAGCGATTTCAAGCCACTCCTCTATACATACGCCCTCATCGGCATAAACATTGCCGTGCTCCTCGGCGGAGTGCAGAAAGGAATCGAGAAGCTCTCCAACGTGCTCATGCCCATACTGTTCATCATCCTCGTGGGCATGGTGTGCTTCACCCTCTCGCTGCCCAACGCAGGCCAAGGAGTATCGTTTTTCCTCTCCCCCGATTTCTCGAAGATAAATATGTCGGTGGTGGTCAACGCCCTGGGGCAGGCTTTCTTCAGCCTCAGCCTCGGCATGGGTATTCTCATCACCTACGGCTCCTACTACCCTGCCGATACCAAACTCACCCGCACCTCGATCATAGTATCACTGCTGAGTCTGCTCGTGGCCATACTCATGGGCCTGATAATATTCCCTGCGGTGAAGAGCTTCGGCCTCGACAACGAACCGCTCGAGGGCGCGACACTCGTATTCGTCACACTACCCGAGGTATTCGCCCAGCTGCCCCTCCCTTGGCTGTGGTCTTCGCTCTTTTTCCTGCTGCTGCTTGTGGCAGCCCTCACCTCCACCGTATCGCTTGCAGAAGTGACAATCGCCATGATGCAGGACCGCTTCGCCATGAGTCGCCGCCGTGCCGTATTCACCGTCATGCTCCCACTACTGGTGCTGAGCGCCGTGTGCTCGCTGTCGTTCGGCAGCCTGTCAGGCCTCAAGATTTTCGGCCTCACCATATTTAACCTGCTCGACAGCTTCACCACCAACATTCTGCTCCCCGTAGTCTCGATAGGCGTGTGCGTCTACATGGGTTGGTTTGCGCCGAAAGGCCTCCTGCGCGACGAGCTCGGCAATCATGGCTCCAACAAGTCGTGGACCAACGCTGTAGTCGTGGCTATCGTCAAATACATCGCACCGATACTCATCGCCCTCATCCTCGTATTTAACTATCTGTGAAAAAGAGTCGCCGACAACTCCTCATCGCACTTCTCACGGTAGCCGCAGCTGTCGTGATAAGGATATGCTACGGCGTGGCCACAACGCCCCGCCCCGTAGAAATGCAGCAGACTCCCCTACCCCCTTCGGTCGAACTTCTCGACAGTGCACATGCAGCCAAGCACGACTCCGCAAAAACAGTCGCACGCGAGAAAAAAGCTAAGGAAAAAGACACGAAAGCAAAGCGGCGACCTGCTATACGGCAACCGCTCGACGAACCTGTACAGTCGGAATAATTATCCTTTACACTCCGGACTTTTCAACCACTCCTCGCAAGTGAGTGCAAGTTCCTCATACCACTCATCGCCGAATCGGCGGCGCAGAGGCCCTTCGAGGAATCGGTAGGCTCGCAAGCCTTTGGCACGGCCAAGTACCTCGGCAGCCTTGCATATCTTCCAGCGGTGGAAATTTACCGCCGTGAAGCCGTCGTACTTCTTCAGACGCACGGGATAGAGGTGGCACGACACGGGTTTATAGAAATCAATGCGGCCCTGGCGATAAGCCCGCTCTATGGCGCAGATCCACCCGCCGTTCTCATCAAGAGTAGAGAATACACAGTTACCCCCTTCGACGAGCGACGTCACTTCATCGCCATCGGGGTCGGTATAGCTCACCCCCGTAGCCTCGATTTCGCGGCGAGCCGCCGGCAGAAGTTCATCCCATATCACTGGAAGAATCTCACGTATCTTGTCGGCCTCACCCTTGTCGAGAGGAGCACCCGCATCACCTTCGAGGCAGCATGCACCCTTGCAGGCGTCGAGGTCGCAGCAAAAATATTTTTCGGCGAGGTCGAGGCTCACCAGAGTATCCTGTATCTGTAGCATTGTGGTCAGAGATTATTGATGCACGAAGCCGTGCCAATAAGGCGGTCGTAGCGCTCGCCGCGGCGGCGGGTGTAGACACGCACATTATATTCATTTACAGTCTGATATTTATCACCCTCTATGCGGTCGGTATAGCCCCGACGCGCTCCCGGGGGAACTATGAGATAGCGATAGTTGTAGGCTCCCTGCTTGAGCAGCATAGAGCGCTCGTAGCGGCCCGTGGCATAGTTATACTGCATGCGCGAGTTATCGTCGAACCGCCGCTGCACGAAGTCGCCGTCGAGGAAAATCATCGCCCCGGGTATCTCGGGCATATCGAGCGAGAAATGCACCACGCCGTAGTCAGCCTCGATGTCGGATTCCGACGAATTATAGTTGCGGATGAAGTAGCGCCCGTGCTGAGTCTGGTCGTAGCTGTAGGTCTCGTCGGCGCGCGGAACATCGGTGTAGAGAGTATAGTGATAGTACGGATTGAAATACTCGATATTCTCCACACTCATACCCGGATAAGTGTCGCTCACAGCCTCGAAGCGCCGGTACTCATTGCCGGCTTCGAAAATGAGCGGCGACTGGTGCTCGTACACCACCTTGCGTCCCTGCATTCTGAGGGGTTGGCGCACAGCCACTTCCGAGTCAAGGCGCCCGTTCTGATTTGCCACCACGAGCAGGTCGTTGAAAGGGTCCTCGATATTCGCGCGCTCGGTGTCAACCACTATCGAGAGCTGCTGATGACTGCGGTTATAGTCGATATCGGTCTGTGCCGAAGCGCTGAGAGCCACGGGTACGATGTCCTCGCTGAGCATGAAGCGGCACTGGAGCAATATTGAGTCGGGGTCGTTCTCCTGATACACCTGCAGAAGATAATTTCCCGATATCGTGGGAGATACCTGCTCGTTAGGTATCGAGAACTGATAGTGTACGTAGTGCACCGTAGTGCCGCGCGAGAAGTCGTAGTCGTCGATAGTGCCCTCGTTGAATCCGTCGAGAAATTCGCTCTCCACCAGCCCCGACGGTTGCCACGAGGCATTGCAGTGAGTCAGAGAGTAGCGGAAATACTCTCGGTCTTCGGCAAGGTGGTCAAACGAAACCGTGATGCGGTCGGGAGTATTAAGCACTGCCACAGGCATGGCGAAAGCATCGCCTTCGAGGTTGACCTGCAGCGACTTGATGCGCTCCGAGAAGACGCCTGTCATAGTATCTGCCGGACGTTGGGCATACGCACCGACACATGCAGCCAACAGAAGCAGGAGGAGGGAGTAATATCTCATAACCATTTTACGGGTTCTTTGCCGTGGGCAACGAGATATTCGTTGGCACGGCTGAAATGACGGTTGCCGAAAAATCCTCGGTGTGCGGAGAGCGGCGAGGGGTGAGGCGACGTGAGCACGAGATGACGGCCGCGGTCGATGAGAGCACCCTTACGTATAGCATAACTGCCCCAGAGCAGGAATACGAGATTTTCGCGTCCGTGGTTCAGAGCCTCGATTACGGCGTCGGTAAAAGTCTCCCAACCCTTACCCTGATGCGCTCCGGGAGTATGAGCCTCTACGGTAAGAGTGGCGTTGAGCAGAAGTACACCCTGCGATGCAAGGTAAGAAAGGTCGCCCGACTCAGGTCGATAGCCGGGACAACCCATATCGTCGGCCATCTCCTTGAAAATATTCACGAGCGACGGCGGCAGAGCAATACCCGGAGCCACCGAAAAACACAGCCCGTTTGCCTGTCCCGGTCCGTGATAAGGGTCCTGACCTAAAATTACCACTTTCACCTTATCGAAAGGACAAGCATCGAAGGCCGCAAAGATGCGCGAAGGGGCCGGATACACCTCCGTCTCGGCATAGCGCCGACGCACAAAGCCTGTAAGTTGCTCAAAATAAGGAGCATCAAACTGACTGCGCAGAGGCTCCTGCCACGATGTATCGATTTTTACGTTCATATTCTTTCCAAATCTTTTGCAAAACTACGAAAAAAGAATTACTTTTGCACTCCGTAAGCCAACAAAAGTCTCCGTAGTTCAATGGATAGAATATCGGATTCCGGTTCCGACGATTGGGGTTCGACTCCCCACGGGGATACAAAAAAAAAGACTCACCGATGTGAGTCTTTTTTTTGTAGGATATTTCCGGGGGTTAGAGGTCCGTAATACGTGCGGCAAACAGTATTGTACCCGTTTTCTCTTCCGTAATATACATCACGAACGGACGGTCGACGGTCATCTTCACTTGCTGTAACGGCGGTCCAGTTGTTTCGAAAGCTCCTGTAACAGCCGCAGCCTTTGCGCCGCTTTCATCTACGGAGAGAGTAGCTTTCTGACCAATGCTCATAGCAGCCTCAATATCTTCTTTGAAGAAATGCTGGTTTGCCGATGCAAAAGCCTTTTGGATTCCGAGACTATTCAGCACTTTACCAAGGTTGATTATTGGCATATCCTTAGTATCAAACTTAGGCAGCGAAAGATCTACCTCTCTACCCATTTTCTCGATTTTAAAAGGCGAAGGCATTTCTTCAAGAGCCTTACCTTCTGCAGGGAGCATTATTGTTGCCCGATATGGATGAGTACTCTGCTTATTGCCGAAATACAGTACTACGGCCTGATAGTCTTCTGTTTGAGCATAGTACGTATTAATCTTCCGGTGCATCATATCCACGTCGGCGGTCTTCGATGAGCCATAGAACTTAGCCTTCTTGGTGTCGGCTACATCGAACGGCTCCAACCACTTACCGTCGAAATAAATGGCATTCATCATCACTGCTTCAAGGTTCGACGCAGGCGCTACGTTGAACTCCTTGATAAAGCCTTTTGTGCGGTTGCTTACCCAGCGGTTTATTTCTGCAGTCACAGGACTCGACTCCGACTTCAGGTCAAGTTGGAAGATGTCCGACGAATAGTAGTTGATAGCCGAGCTTGTAAACTTATCGGTCAGAGTATTACCCTTGTCATGCCAGATTGAATTGGCAACTCCGAATTTCACTGAAGCAGGGTCTGCCGCAGGAAGATATTCATACATCTTCTTTGAGAACGAATTGAGGGCCGGGAGGTCGTTGTAGCCCAGTACCTCGGCAATCTCCTGTGCCGCTTCAGCATCCACGCCATTCGATATCAGGCCCAGAAGCATCGACGCGCTGAAAGGCGAAGTCACCACATTTCCGGTTTCCTGCTCGCAGACACTCGCAAAGAAATCGTATCCGAAGTCATTGCAAGCCTCGGCAGCGCGACTTTCGGCAGTCGTGAGTTCTATACTCTTTGCCTCTATTGTGCCACCGCCCGGTTCCTCCGAGCTGCATCCCGCCGCAGCGAGAGCAAGAAGTGACAGATACATTAGCTTTCTCATAGTTAATCTGGAGTTTGGTTTACTTATTGATGATTTTCCGCAAAGTAATGCATAATTTTAAACATAACAAAATAAAATTATAACATTTAACCTTTATTAACTTTAGAGGTAGTTCCCAGAGCTAATTAGTTAATCCCCAACACAAAACCTTGTATAGACAGAGCTATCCACATAGTTTCTAAGTGGCAGGTGTATAACAACTCTCACAACAGCTTTTAGCATTGTATCACACTAATTATCAGCCTTACCGAGAATTTCAATGCTCATACCCTACCCTCTCCTACTATCCAATACTCAAATTATAGCAAAATGCTATCTAAGGTCGCCAATCAAATCGCAGGCTGCCGTATGGAGTATATGCGTAGCATCTGCCATGAATCGGCGTCCTAAGCCGGACGCCAACGTAGTGGTATGGACTATCCCGGCACATCTCTCCGCCTGCGGCTCCGCTATGTGCCGGGTTATGAAATAATCGGTGTCCTGAACGGACACCACGTAGATTCTCAGATAGTTAGCAATTTCACATGATTACTCCAGAGAACGTCCGGAGGACGTTGATTAACTCGTAACCGGGGACATGCCGCAGCGAAGCGGAGGAATGTGCCCGGATAGTTATACCCCCTACGTTGGCGTCGTTAGGACGCCGATTCATGGCTGAGTCAACGCCCCACACCTCCCACAACTCCCACACCTCCCAAGCCCATTTCCCCACCCACGACATCTACCCGCACACATCCCACCACCTGCACCCTACCTTTGCGGCATGGCTCGCCGCTTCCTCGACATAACCGCAGAATTCGCTCGGTGGTTTGGCCGTTCCCTCCGTTGGTGGGAACG
>JAAVFI010000061.1 GCA_014800815.1 Bacteroidales bacterium
CGTCTTTTTTCAAAAGCTATGCAAAGTTACGCACTTTTTTTGTTACCGCCAAATTTTTCGCAAATATACCTGCAGTCCGCCGGCTAACATTTATTTGCGGGCCGTGTATATACGCGCAAATCATCCTTGGCGCATATACACGAATAAAGCCGAAGATTTCTCTTCGGCTTCATTCTGCTTTTCTTAGTCGGGGTGACTAGACTCGAACTAGCGACCTCACGCCCCCCAGACGCGTACTCTAACCAACTGAGCTACACCCCGTCTTTCTCAAAAGCGATGCAAAGTTACGCACTTTTTTTGTTACCTCCAAATTTTTCAGCAACTTTTTTCATGAAATTTTTACAGTCTTTATTAGCTTACTGAATATCAGTGCGATAATTTATCTGGTAAAGATAGTGTCGACAGTGATGGTCACTTCGTAGGGCGTAACTTTTTCGGCCCGCTGCGGAACTGCCGAGCGAACAAAGTAGAAATTGAACTGCGGATCCCAGGATTTTTTGTTGACCTGGCGCGTCTCTTTGGGCGGAATTTCTATGTAAGCTCTCTCGCTTGCGCTATGGAGCATGCGTCGCTGAGTGTCGTAGTATTTTATAGTGTACGCAATGGCGGCTACAGTGTCGGTCACGTTATTGGTCACGAAGAATACTTCGCGGCGCGAGCGCAGGGGTTTGTCATAGCCGTTGATGTCCACGGAGTGCGCTTCGGGCGATACTATGGTATCGGTATAGACTGTGGATGCGTTTTCGGCATTGGATTGCGGAGCATCGGCCACGTGCAAGCGGCGGGTGGTATTCTGCCTCGCCGAAGCGAAGGAAGCTACGAGGATAAGCGCGGAAAGGGCTGCTTGGATTTTCATATAATGATTGCTGTAGGTATTGGAGCGGGTTCGAGGCGTGTGGCGGCATCCACATCGCGCGGACGGGTGTCGACATCGGTCACACTGAGGCGCACGAGGTAGGGAAGCCAGCGTAGGATGTTTACGGTCTTTCCCTTGCGGTAAGGGCGGAATTCGAGCGTTGAGCCGTCGGCCGAGAGGGTGAAGATGAAGTGGCGGACTTTCTTTGGTGAAAGGCTCGTTCGCCCCTCGGCAGGGTCGCTGAGGAGCGACGCCTCGTAGGTGCGGGCGGTGCCGGTTGCCTTCATAGTGCCGAAAAGCGTTCCCTTCGGGATAGTTAGGTCGGGCGACTCGTCGATCAGAAGATTATAAGAGCCTGCCACGCCGGGAGTCTCGACAACGGTAAACACCGCGCCGTCGGCTCCGAAACGCCACAGGCCCTCAGGCGAGGCAGCGACGGCGCTTACCGCCGCTGCCGGAAGTTCGATATGCGGCGGGGCTGCCTTACAGAAGCCTGTCACCGCAAGAAATATTATCAGAGCACAGCGCCTCACAGGCTGCTGAATTTATAGCTGAAACCGATCGAAAGGATTTCCTTTACCTGGAGTTTTTTCCACGAAGGGTCGTCGCATTTCGGAGTTGCCGTATCGTAGCGGGCATGCGCATACACCTGGGTGGAGAGGAATTTGTTTATGTCGAAAGTGAGTCGGTTCTCCCAGTCGGCATAGAAAGTCGAATAGTCGGTAAAGGTGAATACACGCGAGTTGAATGTGATGTTGTAAGCCAGGCGCCAGAAGAATTTCAGCTCGGCACTGCTACCGACTGAGCTTATCGAGTGTCGGCCGGCCTCAATACCATATAGAGTCGGGTCTACGCGGTTGCCCACGCAGGTCTTGAGGTTGTACGAGAGCGGAGCTATCGAGGCATCGAATGTCACCGTTTTCTTGGCATTGGCATAGTTGTAAGTCATACCGATACCGAGAGTAAGTTCGGCGGGCGAGAGGAAAGCGGAGCGCACCTCGCGCGAATTGGTAGGATAGGAGTTGAGGACCTGAGTCTTGAACTGTCCTGTGAACGAGTAGTACCAGCGTTTTGCGGCCTTGAGACCGAAGGTTGTGTTTATCTGGAGAATGTCTTCTGAGATACTGTAGTTGTGGATAGTATCGTCGGGAGCGCTGTTCATACCGAGTTTATACTGCATTGTGGTCTCGAAGAGGAGATTCTTGTGGTACTCCTGATTGAGCTTGACATTGTAGTATATGGTGGCGAGCATGTTGAGGTTGTTGTTGCCGCCCTGATACCAGTTAGGCGACACGTAGGCCTGCGAGAACTGGAGCAGCGCGTTGAATGAGCGTATCCAGTGTCGCTGCTTGACGGGAGCTGCCGAGATAGTGGCGGCAGCAGGGAGCTCGGGTACTTCTTCTTCGATGCTTATGGTATGGTCTTCGGGATTGACCACGGCTATAAACTTCTTGGGAGCCTCGGGGAGGAGGTTGATATTGTAGGTCGTGTACTGCGGATAGTTATAGTATAGGTTGCGCTGCATGCGGCGTACGGCACGTGCCGTAGCGTTCTGCTCCTCAATCCAGCGCATTGCGGGGTCGCCGGAGAAGTCGGGGCCGAGCAGCGAGGTGGAATCCTCGGGGATATACTCCGAGTACACCGCGGGGGTATATACTATAAGTGGCAGGGGCTTCATCGACACTACGGTATCGTACTGCACAGAGTCGAGCGACGCAAGCAGGATAGAAGCCTCGAGTTCCTCTATCGAGCGAACGTGGAATTCTTCCTCAACAATGGTATCGGGGTTGGTAGCCGACGAAAAGAACATTGCCTGGCCGCTTGCCGGGAGGGCAAACGCCGCGGCAAGAGCGAGCGATAGCAAGAAGACAGAGAATCGGTTCATGTGTTGGACGGGAAAGAAAAGAGGTGATCAATCTTTGGTGGCGGTGTAGAGTGTGCACACGCCGAAAGTGAAGCAGCGGAAAGAAGCACTCTTGAATCCGGCTTCAAGCATGAGAGACACCATATCGGCTCGTTGAGGAGCGGCGGCGATACTCTCGGGGAGATAGGAATAAGCACGGTCGTCGTGCGACATGAGGCGACCGAGCGCAGGGATGAGGGTACGCGTATAGAGCTTGTAGAACGCGAGTGGAAGCGCGCTCACGGGAGTGGAGAGCTCGAGTACGCAGAGTGTGCCGCCGGGACGCAGGATGCGGAACATCTCGCGGTATCCTCCGGCGATGTCGGCGAAATTGCGCACGCCGTAGGCCACGGTGACAACATCGGCCGATGCGTCGGGGAGCCCGGTGCGGGTGCCGTCGCCACACACAAATGTAAGGCGCGAACCTTCAGGGCGCGCAGCAGCCTTCTCGCGTGCTTTGTCAAGCATTCCCTCCGAGAGGTCGATGCCCGTGACGGTAGCCTCGGGGAGACGGCGGGCAAGAGCGAGCGCCACATCGCCGGTACCGGTGGCGATATCGACGATATGGCGTGGTTTTACTGCAGCCACAGTGCTCACGAGAGAACGGAGCCACAGGCGGTCGAGACCGCCTGTCATGGCACGGTTCATAAAGTCGTAGGCCGGCGCGATAGCGTCGAACATCGAGCGAACCTGCTCGTCCTTAGCTCTCGTATCGTGTGTGTAGGGATTTACTTTCTCTACCTGAGGCATAGCATCAGATATTCAGCGTGGCCATGAAATCGAGCACGCCCTTCTCGATGCGCTGAGCGGCATCGGTCTCGGGAGCGGGAACAAACTTCTTGCCTGTGATGTGCTCGTACAGCTCGATGTAGCGGTCTGAGATAGCCTTGCAGACCTCGGGAGTCATTTCGGGCACTTTCTCGCCGGGACGGCCCATGAATCCGTTCTCCATAAGCCACTGACGTACAAACTCTTTAGAGAGCTGACGCTGGGGTTTGCCTTCTTCGAAGAGCTGCTGATAGGTATCGGCATAGAAATAGCGAGACGAGTCGGGAGTGTGAACTTCGTCGATGAGCATCACCTTGCCGTTGTGCTTGCCGAATTCGTATTTTGTATCCACGAGCACGAGACCCTTCTCAGCCGCCATGCGTGTACCGATTTCGAAGAGCTTGCGTGTGTATGCTTCCATAACTTCGTAGTCTTCAGCCGAAACGAGACCTGTTGCGATAATCTCTTCCTTGGAGATATTCTGGTCGTGGCCGGCGTCAGCCTTGGTGGTGGGAGTGATGATAGGCTCGGGGAGACGCTCGTTCTCGCGCAGACCTTCGGGGAGCTTCACGCCGCAGATTTCGCGTGTGCCTGCCACATAGTCGCGCCATGCGCTGCCTGCGAGGTAGCCACGGATAATCATTTCCACACGGAAGCCTTCGCAGCGAACTCCGGCGGTAGCCATGGGGTCGACCTCCGCGAGCTTCCAGTTGGGAACTTCAGCCGAAGTAGCGTCGAGGAAGTAGTTGGCAATCTGATTGAGCACCTGGCCCTTATAGGGGATGCCTTCGGGAAGAACCACGTCGAAAGCCGAAATTCGGTCGGTAGCAACCATTACGAGAATATCGCCTTCGATTGAGTATACGTCGCGCACTTTGCCGTGATAGACGGGAGAACTCTGGTGAGGAAATTTGAAATCAGTGCTTGTCAGTGTCATTGCCTTGTATGTTGTTGGTTTATTAGTATTTACAAATTTTAGTCTTCCTCGATGATATCTTCGAGGGCTTTTGCCACTTCTTCGCGTCGCTTGCGAGCCTCTGCCTCTTCCTCGGCATCGTGCTTCTCGTAAGCCTCGACTATGCGCTGCACCAGCGAGTGACGCACAATGTCTTTCTTGCCGAATTCCACTCGCCCGACGCCCGGCACGCCCTCGAGCACGCGAAGCGCCTGCACGAGGCCCGACTGAGTCTTGTGCGGAAGGTCTATCTGGGTCACGTCGCCGGTGATAATCATCTTGGCGTTCATACCCAGACGGGTAAGGAACATCTTGATCTGATGAGTGGTAGTGTTCTGAGCCTCGTCGAGCACGATGATAGCATCGTTGAGAGTACGGCCGCGCATAAAAGCGAGAGGAGCAATCTGAATCACCTTGGTCTCCATATACTCCTTGAGCTTCATCGCCGGAATCATATCTTCGAGTGCATCGTAGAGCGGCTGCAGATAGGGGTCGATTTTATCTTTCATATCGCCCGGGAGAAAACCGAGTTTCTCACCCGCCTCCACCGCCGGACGCGAAAGTATAAGCTTGCGCGCCTCACGATTTTTGAGAGCGCGGACGGCCAGAGCGATAGCGATATAAGTCTTACCCGTACCGGCAGGGCCGAGGGCAAAAGTAAGGTCATTCTCCGATACGGACTCCACGAGCTTCTGCTGAGTCGGATTGCGGGGCGAAATCGGCTTACCGTTAAGCCCGAAGATAATCACCCCGTCGCGCTTGCGCTCCTTAGGAGCTTCACCCTTGACAACATCCAGAATCACATCCTCCGACAACGAATTATAGCGCTCCACATAGGCGCACAGATCGCGAATCTTGGATTCGAAATCAGCCGTTTCCTTATCCTCACCCACGACACGTATCACCGAGCCACGGGCCGAGATCCGCAGCTTAGGGTATAAATTCTTGATAAGCTGCATATTGGCATTATTCACGCCATAGAAAGTAAGCGGGTCGACATTGTCGAGTATTACGATGCGTTCTATCATATTCCGGGAGGGATGTGTGGCGAAGTTGCATCCACGGTGCAAAGATACGAAAATATCGCGGGCCGACTTCGCTCGGGTTAAACAAATTTTTTAAAGCCTGTTTAAAAATTAACGCTCTCCCGCCCCCGGTAGTTCATTTTTTCGGGTGCTGCCACTTAGTGAAGCGTCGGGGTTCGGATAGTCGTGCCTACGTGTGATATCGGGTATCATCTACCGATATTCATGGCTGATGCTACGATAATTTTCTCAATACGTCAATTTCCTCTTCGCTGCGAGGTGCTGACTGCATAGTCAGTCGGGTGCGGGGCAGCTGCCGCTAAGGTGTAGAAGTCCAGGCCCTCCATAGTCGGGCCCGAACCTCGCTCCTTGGGTGGCGGCTTCTCCGGCGAAGATACGGGGATGAGGAAATAGGTGGTCA